>CAJWIY010000014.1 GCA_913042205.1 uncultured Gammaproteobacteria bacterium | reverse complement strand
TATCAATGAGAATATCCGGCGACCCGCTGAACACCTCTCGCCCGAGCCGATGAACCTTCGCCTTCAATTCGTCTAACTCCGCCTGTACCTCACTAGGCCGGTCGTGCAAGAACTGGTTTACGTGACCTAGTGACTCTTCGACTTCTAACATCGAATCAACCGCCCCCTGTGTCACCCCCAAACCGAATCCGGTCTGGAGTAGAACAAAGCCGGGTCTCACCTTTTTTAAAAATGGCCTAACGGGGTCAGCAATTATCTGATCATGTCCAACGAAATAATCACTGAGCTCAATTGCCCAGGTACTCGTTCCCTCCATTCCAGAAAATGTGGGACACTCCCTAAGGGACGCTCTATCATCCAGATCTAATAAAAACATGATCTCGTGGTCTTGAGTGTGGTCTACGCCTGCAATTACGCCGCAGTATCCGCCCACCCTGATATGACTGACCCAGGGCAAACATCCATTAACCACGTAGCCCCCATCGACCTTCACGGCCTTCAGCGCCATTTTTTCAATACCTGTAAGGGCCTTCATCGGGTTCGAGAGACCCGTGCCCCCGAGCGTGTTTCCCTGCACGTGGTCATCAAGTCTAGCAACGAGGGCGCTGTTACCGGATTGTTCCATGTATAGACCACATACGTCATGGCACCAAGACATAAAACCCGTCGAGCCACAGTGCCTGCTAATCTCTGTCATCGCGTCCACTGCGAGGTCGTAGCGAGACCCGTACTTATCTAAATGACCACAAAAAGCGCCCGCAACAGCGAGATCGCGCATGATTTCGCTGGGATAAAACCCTTCTTGATCAATCTTGTTTGCTACCGGCGACAGGTCCTCGGTGGCAATCTTGCGAACGGCCTCCAAAACCTTATCGCCATCAGACCATCCAAGGTCTGCTCTATCAAAAGCTGCACTCTGCATGTCAATTGCCTCCAGATTATGATTCGCGGCTAATGCTGAATGGGATTGGATTTCTCAAGCTATTGGCTACTGGGGAGAAATAATTGGCCCGTTCGACAATGTCGCTCAGCTCTTCCTCCGTCGCGTCGCCCTCAACGATCACACTGGCACGTATCTCTTGGAATCCCATCTGCTCGGGCAATCGTTCCGCACCACCGGCGCCCCACGCGGCGGTGTTTCCGATATCAGCCTCCATCTTCACTTCGAGCTTGGTGAGCTTGACATTTTTCCACGTGGCGACCGCGGTTATACCCACACACAGGCAGCCGCCGAGCCCAGAAAGTACGATCTCCCCCGGTGCAGGTGCCGTGTCTTCACCGAACAGGTGTAGCGGCTCATCGACCACGACCTCGTGCCCATTCACGTGGCTAATGGTTCGGTACTGGCCCTCGGTTATCGTATGAACCTTGTTCGTCCCTCGGTTTTCTGGGTTCTCGCGCCCTTTGGCCGCGAACTGCTCTAGTCCATCAGAATCAATTGGTCGAAGAGTTGTCGAAATTGTTTTTGCTGTTACGGACATCGTAGGTCTCCTTAAAATTCTCAGACGTACATTTGCAGGAACCAAGCCAATTTTTTGATGTGATTAACCTACTGAAAATATTGATGTTTTATTTTTCCGCACCGCCAGTAGTGTTGACAATGTCAGACAATGTCGCTCGCGTGAGGTGACATTGGTAGGCATTGGTCTAGTTTTTCTGCAAACGATTTTGGAACACGCGGAATTTCGCTGAGCAGCCGAAAAGGCCTTCGTCGCCACCTTCTGCTCAAAACCATTTTCCATTATTGGATTAGTTTGACAGGACTGATTAAGAACATAAAAGAATATAAAAAAATTTAGTAATTCTTATTTAGTATATAGGGTTTGGTTTATTTTTAATTTTTGCATCCTGTACCTCAGTTGTCTCAAAGACATCCCGAGAGCCCGGGCCGCTTGAGTCTTATTGCCGAAGCTGGCCTGTAGCGCATCCTCTATGGCCATTCTTTCATTTGCGGTTACCCAACCATAGGGTCTTGCCTTTGGCTCGCCTGAGTTCGCCGCATTAACAGTCAAGCGCTCTGGAGTCTCTGTTCGGCTGTCTCGCTGGCTTGATGCCTGTGCCGATGTTTTGGAATACGATTCGATAGCGCTTTCTTCCTCGAGAACCTTAGACACACTGTCTTTAGATATCTCCGAGCCAATGGAACTCAGAACGAGTCGCCGTATCACGTTTTCGAGTTGACGAATGTTGCCGGGCCAATCGTAACCTTCTAACTGCTGAAGAATGGACGAATCACAGTACAGATTCTTTCCGTACTCGGTATTTGCGACCAGTAAAAAGTGTCGCGCTAACAAGCCAATATCATTGCCCCGATCTCGAAGAGGAGGGAGGTGAATAGGAAAAACACTTAGACGATAATAAAGGTCTAACCTAAAACGACCGTCATTCACTGCCAGCTGTAAATCTTTATGAGTCGCGGCGACAATCCTGACGTCGACCGGAATTGGGGTAGTAGATCCAATTTTGTACACTTCAGTTGTCTCTAGAACCCGCAACAGCTTGGCCTGTAATTCAAATGTAAGATCACCGATCTCATCAAGGAAGACAGTGCCGCCGTCCGCATGCTCGAACTTTCCCTTCTTCGTGGCGTTAGCGCCCGTAAATGCGCCTTTCTCGTATCCAAATAATTCAGACTCCAGAAGATTCTCTGGAATAGCTGCACAATTTATCGCAACAAAAGGCTTATCGCGCCTGCGTCCATTCAAATGCAAGATTTGGGCGAAGCGTTCCTTTCCTGTTCCCGACTCTCCTGTCAGCAACACCGTAACTGATTGGTCAGACACCTGCAGCGTCTTCGCCAACGCCTGTTTAAGCGACGCGCTATCGCCTAGGATCCCGATATTGGCTGGCTGTTTTATTTTGAGGGCCTGACGCAGCTGATCGTTCTCTCGCTCCAGGCGAGAAGTCTTTTCAAAAACTAAAGCTTCTATGATCACTACCTGAGCTATCAGAGTCGCGATGACTCGAAGAATCAAAAGATCCGACTGTATCGATCTAGGCCTCATCCGAAGCCGGTGCGCGGCAAGTACCCCGATGCAATCTTGGTCGTTAAAGATGGGGACAGCGAGGTAAGAAACTACTCCATCCGGGAGTATTTCTCTGTCCACGGCCTTGAACAGGAAATTGCGTTCTTCATCTACGTTTTGGATCACAGCGACCTGTCTGGTATCCATGACTCGCCCAGTAATACCCTCGCCGGACTTGTAACGACCTCTTGCTATCTGATCTTCCGTCAACCCGTAGCTGTATTTGATCACCAGACCGCCAGTTGTATCGTCCTTCAGCAAAACTCGGCCACGATTTAGGCCCAGCATCTCTGACATGAGTCTCAACATTTTATTGACGGATTCTTTAGAGTCTGTGGCACTGCCAACACATCGAGCTGCTTCGTGCAAAACAGTTATATCGACAGAGTAGTTGCTGACAATATCGGGGCCAGAGGCCTCAGATAAAATTTTTGAAGACATGAAATCAAATCCCGGCCGAACCTATTTCAACTCTGCAAAAATCGCACCTAGTTCTCAAAACTATACGCGGAGTTTGCCATCAATCGTTTTGGTGCCAGTTGAATCGGCTCACGAGAACCCCGCAGACGGTGTCCAGCAGGTAACCAATTACGCCGATGACAAGTACTATCGCCGCGAGTGTATCGTAGGCTAGTGTGTCTCTAGCATCATTTATCGCGTATCCCAAACCACTCGTGACGCCCAAATATTCTGCTGGAACGAGAACCACCCACGCCACCCCAACAGCTAAACGGACACCAGCCATCACGTCAGACATGATTGCGGGCATTATGATTTGATGCACCATTTGCGTGCCTGACGCGCCCAGATTCTTGGCTACCTTGAACCAACTTGGGTCGATCCGTTTAACTCCGTGGGATGTGGAGAACATGATGGGCCAGACAGTGGCCATTACTATCAGAAAAATTATCGCACTATCCCAGGTCTCAAAAGCCAGTACTGCTATCGGCATCCACGCAAGCGGGCTGATCATCCTTAAGAACTGAAACGGCACATTTGCAACGCGCATCGCGACCAGCACATAGCCAATTAAGATACCTACTGGAACACCGATAACGAAGCCCCAAAGCAGGCCAGCACCGACACGAAAAAGGCTCGAGATGATCGTCTGAGTCAAGTCACCCGATCGGATCAAATCAATCAGTGCAGCGAAGGTTGGACCGGGAGCGAAATCCGCGAACGCCGAAAGATCGTCATCACTGGCTATCAGCCATCCGCCGAACCACCACACGGCCAACAGGATCATGATCCCGACCAAGGGGTACCCGTACTTACTCAGGAACTCCGAAACCACGGACCTCGCGCTGAGGCGAGGTCCTTCAACGATTTCGGCGCCGCTTGCCACCTGACTCATATCGAGACTATCTCTTCCCGATCAAACGGATTAGAGGCGTTGAAACCCGGAACGTTTTCCCACCCGGTATGCATTTCCATCGCCCTCTTAACAAAATCATAATCAACAAGATCGTTGACCACGAAATCAGGATCCAGATCATTTAGGAAAGTAGTGTCACCCCCGACCAAAGTATTCTTCAACTCGTTAACAATCAGCTTCGTTGCAGAAGGGAATGGCCAAGGCTGGAAATCGATTCGCCCACTCCCCCAACTGGCGTTCTGAATCGCATTCGATTGACCATAAGCCTCCTGCGAGTAGAGGGTCATTGCGCGCTCCACGACCTTGGCTTTCATTGGAAGATATTTTTCTCCGTCCTTTGACAGCAATCTCGCGACTTCTTGCTTATTCTCTTGTGAATAAACCTGAGCCTTCACAATCGCATTCATAACCTTTTGGGACCACTCAGGATTCTTGGTCACCTGCAGTTCATTCATGCAAACAACGCAGCATGGGTGGTTACGCCATATGTCGCCCGTAAATCGAAGCATTTTCCCACCAGCAAGAAGCTCGCCGGCTGCGTTAAATGGCTCCGCAACAATAAACGCGTCTATCTTTTTCGCTGCGAGAGCTGGGGGCATATCCGGCGGCGGCATGATTTGGAGGTTAACCTCATCAGCCGCGATTGGCTCTCCTTGGGCTTTAATCACTGGTTTTAATCCTGCATGCTTCAACCCCATCTGCAGCACAATATTGTGCATGGAGTACCAGTACGGAACCGCAATTTGAAGTCCTCCTAAATCTTTAAAGTTAGTGGCTTTTATGTGCTTACCTACTACCACACCCGACCCATTCAAGTGCGCCCAAGACATAATCTTTACTGGAAACCCATTGTTGTAGCGCATCCATATAGGAATAGGCTTAAGGAAGTGGACCAAATTGAATTTTCCGGCTGCAAAACCCTCGACCAAGGGAGACCACCCGCGAATGAGAGTTGGGCGCTCTGCTTTCAGGCCTTCTTCTTCAAAAAACCCCTTGGCATGCGCGACAAGTAGGACAGTCGCGTCGGTGATCGGTAAGTACCCTATCCGAACCACCTCATCGTCTGGGGGCTGGATTCCCGCCCAAGCCGACATCGAAGGAGCCAGACCAAACGACGCAGCGAGCCCGCCGACTGCCAAGCTGTCTAACAAGAAGTCTCTCCTGCTCATCTCGTGCGTCTGAAGATACTCCAGTTCATCCGGAGTCATCGTTCCATTTTTTTTACCATTACTCATATTAATTACCTCACATTTTTAATTAGGCCGCTGAGCTGTCTGCCGTATAGCGACCACCATCTAAAGACCGGAAAGACTCCGTTTTCTCCGTCCCTTTAAAAGCGGTCAGTAGATCTTCACGGATGCGCTGGAAGTTCTGGCTCATGTGCTTCCTTGGCCACGCGATATCTACTTTAATCTCATCGATTATTCGGCCAGGATTTTGATCCATCACGAACACGCGGTCGGACATCATCACAGCCTCATCTATGTCATGGGTAACCAACACCATCGTGATCCCTTTCTGCTTGCAAATCGCTGCTACGTCTTGCTGGAGCGCGCTGCGTGTAAAGGTATCGAGTGCTGAAAATGGCTCATCAAGAAGTAGGACACTAGGGGATGTCGCCAAAGACCGCGCCAACGCGACCCTTTGCTGCTGCCCACCTGACAGGCTTTGACTGCTGTCTTGGGCTTTGTCTTTGAGACCAACCAACTCCAAAAGCTCATCGGTTTTTTGCGCGATCTGTCCCTTCGAAGCACCGGCGAACTTCAAACCCAGCCCGACATTTTCTTGGACCGTCATCCAAGGAAATAAAGATGCTTTCTGGAACATCATGTTCCACTTCGCGCTTGGCTTGGTGACTGTCTTGCCGTCGATCCTCACGCAGCCCGATGCTGGCGCTAACAGACCGCTAATAATGTGAAGCAATGTCGACTTACCGCATCCGCTCCGGCCGATAAGAGAAACCAGTTCGCCTGCTTTGACACTTATCTTGATGTCAGCCAAAACGATTTCCGCCGTCTCACTGAACTGGTGGCCAACAAAATCGACCGAGATCGAACCGCTCATTGAAGTCTCCGTTACTAAAGTAGTAGAAGGAGCATTAATCGGGCCAGAAAATAAATACATAAAAATCAATTATTTAAAAATTTTTAAAACAGAGGATGCAGTTTTTGATCGACAATGTCTGACAATGTCGTCCAATGGCTAACCCTAAGTTTGAGAATTTGTGCCCAAGAACCTACAGATCATCGAACTGCAGACGCCTGCATCTCCATGACCGGATCAATGTTAATTGTAACCGGATTTCACTAAAAAGAATAAAAAGGATATTATTTATATTTTTTTAGAATAAACAATTTTTCCCTGTGCAATACAAAAGCCGCACCCAGTAAAATGTTCAAAGTTGGTAACAGAGCAAGCTTATTTAAGATAAATGAGACTACGATCTCGGATAACATCTGTTTCACAAGAAGCGTATGTATTCACTTGAACGCCAGTGACTGAAGTTCAGCGAGTGAGTCTCGGATAGCGGCAGCGCGTTCAAACTCAAGAGATTTGGCGGCCTTGAACATCTCATCCTCAAGACGCGTAATTTCTTTTGCCAGTTGTTGGGGGGTCAAAGTTTGGGGATTCTCTGGCATCAATGCACTGGTCGTAGCCCTAGATACCTTTTCCTTTGCCTTCCGGGTTCGTGACCCCGGTGCATCGCGATGCGCGCCCTCCATGACATCATCGATGCGTTTCTTGATCGTTTTTGGGACGATTCCGTGCTCACTATTGAAGCTGATTTGTTTGTTTCTACGACGCTCTGTCTCATCCATCGCGCGCTGCATAGACTCTGTAACCTTGTCTGCGTATAAAATCGCTCGGCCGTTCACATTCCGTGCGGCCCGACCGATCGTCTGGATCAATGAACGATCAGAGCGCAGAAAGCCCTCTTTATCAGCATCCATTATCGCGACCAGGGAGACCTCAGGCATGTCAAGCCCCTCTCGCAACAAATTAATACCCACCAATACATCAAACTCACCCTTTCGTAGATCACGAATAATCTCGACTCGCTCAACGGTGTCAATATCAGAGTGCAGGTATCGAACACGGATACCATGATCCATCAGATAATCTGTCAAATCCTCCGCCATCCGTTTTGTCAGAACCGTAATCAACACCCGCTCATTTTCCTCAACGACCGCGTGGATCTCACTCAAACAATCATCAACCTGAGACCCGGCCGGACGCACCTCCAAAGTCGGATCGACCAGTCCGGTAGGACGAACGACCTGCTCAGCCACCTGCGCCTGATGCTGGTTCTCATAGACACTAGGAGTCGCTGAAACAAAGATCATCTGGGGGGCCAGCGACTCCCATTCGTCAAACTTAAGTGGACGATTATCAAGTGCTGATGGCAGTCGGAAGCCATACTCCACCAATGTCTCTTTCCTTGATCGATCGCCGCGATACATGCCCCCAATCTGAGGCACGGTTACGTGTGATTCGTCGATTACCAATAAGGCATCCGGAGGTAAATAGTCGAAAAGTGTTGGTGGGGCTTCACCGGGTGGGCGTCCCGACAGGTAACGTGAGTAATTCTCAATCCCCTGACAGTAGCCAAGCTCTGCAATCATTTCGAGATCGAATTTAGTTCGCTGTTCTAGGCGTTGCGCTTCAAGCAATTTTCCCTGCTCTCGAAACTGTTCCAATCGCGCTTTTAGCTCGGCCTTGATGTCATCAAGGGTATTCACGAGACGGTCTTTACTAGTAACGTAATGGGTCTTCGGGTAGATAGTCAAACGAGGGACCTTTCGGAGTAACTCTCCAGTAAGAGGATCGAAATATGAGAGCTCTTCAATCTCATCATCAAATAACTCGACTCGGACACCCTCACGATCTGATTCGGCCGGAAAGATATCAATGACATCGCCACGTACTCGATAAGTCCCACGTCCGAAGTCCATGTCATTGCGCTTGTACTGCAATTCCGCCAGCCGTCTTAGGATTTGACGCTGGTCAATCGTCAACCCGCGCGTTAAGTGCAGTACCATCTCATGATAGGCCTCGGGATCTCCTAAGCCGTAAATCGAGGATACCGTGGCGACAATAATTACGTCTTCACGCTCGAGTAACGCTTTAGTCGCCGATAATCGCATCTGTTCGATATGGTCGTTAATTGATGCATCTTTCTCAATAAATGTGTCGCTCGCAGGAACGTACGCCTCTGGCTGATAGTAGTCATAATAGGACACAAAATACTCGACCGCGTTGTGTGGGAAGAATTCTTTGAATTCGCCGTACAGTTGCGCCGCAAGGGTCTTGTTGTGAGCCATAACGATCGTTGGACGCTTTATACGTTCGACTACTTTCGCAATCGTAAAGGTCTTACCTGAGCCCGTCACGCCCAGAAGTGTTTGGTGTGCCAGACCTGCAGCGACTCCCTGAACGAGCATCTCAATCGCTGTAGGCTGATCCCCTGCTGGCTCGTAGTCTGAGACAACTTGGAATGGATATGAGATGTCGTGACTCATTACCCGACAGCACTCATTGCAATTTGACTCGCGGCAAATGGAATGATCGGGATAGAATCTAATATACAAGCCATTAATCTGATCATGGAGACATTTAAATTCCACTGGCCAAGAAATAATAATTCAAAGCAACTTCCAAATAGGTAACTGCGGGAAAGGCTACAACAAATCAGGGAATGCCTACATTGCCACACAAGAACCGATTAACGCGACGGAAACTGAATACTCAATGAGATTTGGCTCCGCGAGCAGGACTCGAACCTGCGACCAAAAGATTAACAGTCTTCTGCTCTACCAACTGAGCTATCGCGGAACACAAGTAGGCCGCGAACTGTAATGATTAGAGGGTGCGTCGTCAAGACCTCGAAGCTTATTTGTTAGTGTTAATAGCTTAATCAAGCACGTAATCAATCTGGCTCAATTTTCGCAAGTTTTCTGAGGAAGTAATACAGAAGAACAGGCGATCAAGGAGAATTGAAGAGGCATCAAATTTCAGAAACTATGCGGGCGATTGCATTTTGAGGATGTTCAGAGGCTGTAACAGGCCGGCCAATGACCAAATAGTCCGATCCGTGCGCGATAGCTTGAGCAGGTGTCATGATACGTGCCTGATCGTTATTATTCGCCCACGTCGGCCTAATACCTGGCGTCACTAAACAAAAATCCTTATCGATTGATTGACGGAGTCTCTGTATTTCCTGGCCCGAGCAAACGACCCCATCTAACCCTGCGCCATGAGCAAGCCCGGCCAGGTAATCAACATGAGATTCAAGATCCCGTTCGATCCCGAGCTGACGGAGTCCAGCTAGCGACATGCTGGTTAACACAGTCACACCAATCAAAAGGGGGCGGTGCGTCTCACCTTCAAGCATCTCACGTACCGCCAGCATCATTTCAGCCCCGCCGGAGCAATGCAGGTTCGTCATCCACACTCCCCATCGTGCGGCAGCCCGAACTGCTTTCGCACATGTATTCGGTATGTCATGGAATTTAATATCTAAAAAAACATCAAGGCCCGCATCGTGGCATATCTCGATAGCCAAAGGTCCAATGGATGTGAACAACTCTTTACCAATCTTGACTCGACAACCGGTATCTTTGATTTGCTTAACTAGCTCACGTAATTCAGCGGCACTGGAAACATCCAACGCAATTATAATGCGTCGTTCAGTCATTGAGTATTTGTGGCTTAGTTCTGACTAGAGATGCGATGAAGAACATTGTGCTTCCAGTGATCACGCCAATAAAAAAAGTCACGAACAAGACAACTGATAGGCTCGTTTCGGGGATTTCCAGCCAAACTAGATCTACCGTTACGGTATCAGTGTTGACAAGGTAAAGGGCGCAACCGGTGGCTAAAAGGGTTCCTACCCAAACCAAGGTAACCAGTCGCTTTACTAGTCTCATGATTTAAGAGGATCCAGAAACGTCCTGTTAACCGCTTCTCGAAGTTCCTTGCCTGGCTTGAAGTGGGGAACTGCTTTTGAATCCAACACCACAGATTCACCTGTTTTCGGATTTCTTCCAACGCGTGCTCTTCTTTTGTGCAAAGAAAACGATCCGAATCCACGCAATTCGATTCGACCCCCCTCGACCAATTGGCGACTTATACGGTCGAAAATAGCTTTCACCGCTAACTCCACATCCCTGGGGGGCAGGGCCGGATATCGTATTGCGATACGTTCAATAAGCATCGACTTGGTAATACCTGACATATGATCTTCCTATGATCTTCCGAAATCGCTAGCCGGGCGATACCCGGCGCCAGCGCTCTGTCTACTCGCGTCCCTCCATCTGGGCCTTGATCAGCTCACCGATCGTTGTGGGACCGACATCGCCTTCCTCTGTGGGTGCTTCATTCAGGTTGCGCATTGCTTCTTTCTCATCAGCCTCTTCCATTGCACGGATAGACAACGAAATCTGACGGGTCTTTCGATCAACATTTGCGATTTTTGCCTCAACTTCGTCACCAACATTCAGTACATTACGCGCATCTTCGACCCGATCACGAGACAGATCAGACGCCTTAAGAGTCGCTATAACGCCATCACCCAAATCTACAGTTGCCTGTCTAGCCTCAACTACTGTAACTGTGCCTTTAACCACGGCACCTTTCACACTACCTGACAAGAAGCCTCCCATTGGATCTTCCTCCAATTGCTTCACGCCGAGGGAAATACGCTCTCGTTCTGGATCAACTGCTAAGATAACAGCCTCAAGATCCTCGCCTTTTTTGAAGTTACGTACCGCCACCTCACCTGGCTCGGCCCACGACAGATCCGATAAGTGGATCAAACCGTCGATCCCACCCTCCAATCCGATGAATACCCCGAAATCAGTGATAGATTTGATTGGCCCCGAGACTTTTTCACCTTTGGCATTTGCAAGCGAGAACGCCTCCCACGGGTTAATTTTGCATTGTTTGATACCGAGCGAAATACGACGACGCTCTTCGTCAATATCAAGCACCATAACCTCAAGTTCATCGCCCAATGATACAATCTTCGATGGATGCACGTTTTTGTTCGTCCAATCCATTTCTGACACATGAACCAGACCCTCGACTCCCTCTTCTATTTCAGCGAAGCAGCCATAGTCTGTGAGGTTCGTGATACGCGCGTTGACACGAGTGTTCACTGGGTAACGATTTTTAATTTCTATCCAAGGGTCTTCACCAAGCTGCTTTAGACCAAGAGATACACGATTACGCTCGCGATCGAACTTTAAAACTTTCACATCTACTTCGTCGCCAACAGCAACTACTTCTGATGGATGCTTGATGCGTTTCCATGACATATCGGTGATGTGTAAAAGACCATCAACGCCTCCAAGGTCAACAAACGCACCATAGTCGGTCAGGTTTTTCACAAGGCCTTTTACTGCCTGACCTTCAACTAGATTTTCGAGCAAAGCTTCCCGCTCTTCTGAGTTCTCCTGCTCCAACACGGCACGACGTGAGACGACCACGTTGTTGCGGCGTTGATCCAGCTTGATTACTTTGAACTCAAGATCCTTACTCTCTAAATGAGCGACATCACGCACCGGACGAACATCAACCAAAGATCCCGGAAGAAACGCGCGAATACCCGCAAGATCAACGGTAAAGCCACCCTTAACCTTGCCGTTAATTATCCCCATGACCACTGCGTTCTCTTCGTGAGCTTTTTCAAGATCGATCCATGCTTCTGCACGCTTTGCTTTTTCGCGCGACAGACGTGTCGCTCCAAAACCATCTTCAACTGCATCAAGAGCAACCTTGACTGAATCGCCGATTACTACTGCCAATTCCCCAGATTCATTCAAAAATTGTGTTCTCGGGATGGCTCCCTCAGATTTAAGACCAGCGTTTACGATGACGAAGTCTGGTTCGATGGCTACAACCATAGCATCTACGATTGCCCCGGGAGTCATATCGATGTCGTTCAGACTCTGCTCAAAGAGTTCTGCGAAAGTTTCGCTCATTCAAATATCCTATGTTTTCGGCTTAATGCCGTCCGCCTGATCAGCCCAAACGGAGTTGGTTTTTTATTTCGGTGTACGTTCCTGCTGATTTTATCACCGAGATTTCACCCTCCTATGCCAAGCGTCTGGCTTTGCACAGGTCCTGTATTTCCATCACCACCTGGGCGACAGTTTTTTCCGAACTATCAATTACATATGCGTCACGCGCTGGCACCAATGGCGCCACGTCACGCGACCGATCTCGAAAGTCTCGAATTTCGAGGTCGCGTAGTATAACGGAACGCTCAACTATTTGACCAGACTCTATTAATTCTAGATATCTACGCTCCGCTCGCACCTCCACGCTGGCATCCAAAAAGATTTTCAAATCAGCATCCGGAAAAACAATGGTCCCAAGATCGCGACCGTCCCCAACTAGCCCTGGCTCTCTTGCCTGACGACGCTGCAAACCCATCAGCGCTCTGCGCACGGAGGGATTTAATGCAACCTGGCTAGCCGCATCAGCAACTATCTGATTTCTTAATTTCTGGCCCAGCGAGACACCGTCCAACACGATGCCTGTACGCTCTCGATCAAACGGAAAACTCAATTCGAGCGAGTTTGCGAGCGCTACCAAACCGCCAATATCATCAAATGCTACTCCTTGCTCGATAGCTGCGAGACCTAAAATTCTGTAGATGGCGCCGGAATCGAGTAAATGAAAATCTAATTCATATGCGATGTTACGAGCAACTGTGCCTTTTCCCGCACCACTCGGTCCATCTATAGTGACAACGGGCGTATTCAAGGCGGAACCGTCAGGGGAAATCCCGTTTCTCGGGCTAGCCCGATAAAATTTGGAAAGCTCGTCGCAACATTCGCACAGTCATTGACGGTGATCATCTCGCAACACATGAGACCCGCAACAGTAAATGCCATCGCTATTCGATGATCTTCATGCGACTCAACCGTACCGCCATTAAAACGAAAATCAACGCCCCCACCCTTAATCAAGGCGCCATCTGGGGTGTCTTTGATGTCCACACCGAGTTTCGACAGTCCATCGACCATACTCTGAATCCTGTCCGATTCTTTAACACGTAACTCCTCAGCTCCGGTAACACAGGTTGGGCCTTCAGCACAGCTCGCGGCAACAAACAAAACTGGAAATTCATCAATGGCTAGAGGGACCAAATTTTCTGGAACTTTTATGCCCTTCAATGGAGCGTAACGAACACGTAAATCGGCAACTGGCTCACCGCCCACTTCGCGACGGTTAAGCACTTCAATATCTGCCCCCATCAGATTTAGGATTTCTAGGATGCCTGTACGAGTTGGATTTATTCCAACATGGGAAAGTGTAAGATCTGAGCCGGGCACGATCGAAGCTGCCACCAAGAAAAATGCTGCTGAGGAAATGTCAGATGGGATATCGATATGACACGCGTTTAAGCGACTCCCACCACACATAGACGCTGTAGCACCTTCTCGTGTCACTTCATATCCAAAGCCCTGAAGCATTCGCTCTGTATGATCACGCGTGGGCGCAGGCTCGGTAACACTGGTCTCATCCGCAGCATAAAGACCAGCAAGCAGAAGCGCTGACTTCACCTGAGCACTCGCGACCTTCATGTCAGTGTGGCATCCTTGGAGAGTCTGGCCACCTTTGATTTTGATTGGTGGGTACCCCTCTGCAGATGTCTCAACCATCGCACCTAATCGCGCCAACGGTTCACTTACACGACGCATCGGGCGGCGGGAAAGGGAAGAGTCACCAGTTAGTTCAGAATCAAACGATTGACCAGCCAGAATTCCGCACATAAGGCGCATCGATGTCCCCGAGTTGCCCATATAAAGTGGTGCGATCGGTGGCTTTAACCCGTCACGACCCACTCCGTGCACCGTAACGTGACCTCCGTTCGGTCCATCAATCTGTACGCCCATATCCCGAAAAGCCTTGACCGTAGCGATCGCGTCCTCGCCCTCTAAGAATCCCTCGACCGTTGTCACGCCATCAGCAAGCGCACCCAACATGATGGACCGATGAGAAATAGATTTGTCTCCAGGAACGCGTATTTTCCCAGTAATCCCCTTTTTAGCTCCAGTAATTTCAAAAACAGATGGATGAGAATCCATCACCGGATCCACTCCTCGGTCAGCCAATGATGAAAATAATCGACGCGCGCCCCGTGCCCTCTCGAAGCTTCCCATAATCCAATCTGAGTCCCCATCGGCAATTGCCTCACGCATTCGTTCCAATCGCTCCACATATCGGTCAATCCCAGTAACTATTGACTGTTGATTTGCGAGGCTGATGTCGCGCCACATCGTTGGATCACTGGCAGCAATCCGGGTAAAGTCCCGAAACCCGCCTGCCGCGTAGCGAAAAATATCTAAGTGTTCGTTATCGTCTGACAACACATGCACTAAGTTGAACGCTAATATGTGCGGTAAATGGCTTGTCAACGCCAGCACCTCATCATGACGTTCCGCGTCCATCATCGATACAGAGGCGCCTTGGAGAGCCCAAAACGATGTAACTAATTTAAGGGCATCAGTGCTTACTTTCGAATGTGGAGTCAAGATGACTTGGTGATCGACATACAAATCTGCATCAGCCGCATCGACACCATTATGCTCGCTACCCGCAATCGGATGGCCGGGCACAAACCAATCCGGCGGTGTTTCACACAAGGCTGTAATGTCACGTATCACACTTTCCTTCGTTGATCCCGCGTCTGTGACTACGGTTTGTGGATCACGACACTGCAAAACTTCAGAAAATACCGTTAAAAACTGACCCATCGGTACGGCTATTAAAACTAAATCCGCTCCGGCGACAGCATCGACAATGGACCCAAAACTTTGATCAATCAAACCCCGTGCGACTGCTTGTTGTCGGGTTGCTTCGGTCCTGGAGTATCCGGCAATCGTCCAATCGGTCGCACGCTTTTTGATTGCCGCACAGCATGATGCACCGATCAGACCAAGACCGATAACAGTAAGTCGCCTCATAACAAAGCTCTCGGGTAGGAACCCAAGATTTTTAACTCGGCTGAATGAGCCCGGATGTCATCGAGAAATACCTGTACCGTCGTATCGTCAATATGGCCTTTGAAATCAATGAAAAACCGATATGACCAAATGCCGGAATGGGATGGACGGGACTCCAGACGCGTCATATCAATTCCATGACGCTCAAAAGGCTCGAGTAACCGATACAGTGCACCCGGCTGATTTTTTACAGCGACAATTACCGAAGTCTTATCTATCCCAGAGGACTCCGTCGATTGTTTACCGATAACCAAAAAGCGCGTGGTATTGTCAGGGCGGTCTTCGATAGAGCCGGCGATTGTTTCTAACCCATAGGTTTCGGCCGCACGCTCGCCTGCGACCGCAGCTAACCCGTCTGATGTCATTGACTCCGAGACAAGACGGGCGGCCTCAGCATTGGATGACACTGACTGACGGATAGCGGAGGGGAGGTTTGCGTCGAGCCATAAACGACACTGAGCGAGACTCTGTTGGTGCGAGCATACTGTTTTCACTGAGTCGATGGGTACCCCTGGCTTGACCATCAACGCTTGATGAATACGCATCTCTACCTCGCCACAAATACATAGTGGTGAATCCAAGAAGCACTCTAATGTGTGCGTTACCATGCCCTCTGTCGAGTTTTCGATCGGTACCACACCATAATCCAGGTTGCCTGCATCGACGTCCCGGAAAACATCAGAAATGGTAGTTAACGGACGTGTGTCCACCGCATGACCAAAGTGCTTCAAAGCAGCGACCTCGGTGAAGGTCCCGAGTGGTCCCAAATAGCCGACGGCTAGTGGTCGCTCGAGTGCGAGACACCCGGACATAATCTCGCGGAAGATACGGGCAACCTCTTCTTTCGGCAATGGTCCTTTATTTAGTTCCATCACTCGCGCAAGAACTTGAGCTTCTCGCTCGGGCCGGTAATAAACAGGTACCTCTCCAGTCGATACCATTTGAGCTTGCTTTACTTCGGCAACACGCATCGCACAATCAGCGCGTGCGTTTATCAATGTCAGGATTTGCTGATCGATTTCATCAATTTCAGCCCGAATTTTAACAAGTTTCGGGTCGATACTCATGATGCCGTCCTCTGAGACTCGCGCACAAGCGTGATCAAGGTACAAAAGTTTACCCGCATCTCAGCGTTACGGATAACATGCCAACTGTTACTGATACCTCGATTAACTCGTAAGCGTAGCAAATTGTCTTGTCGAGCCTTTCGAATACAAGATTCATCGCCTATCTGAATTTTTTCCTGCACCATCAACGAGGGGGCCGTCGTACTGGAAAAAAAATTAGTTAACTGGCTCATCGCCCATCCCCAAACCAGACCCTTCGACACTTTCTGTATCCTCTTCGACTATCGCCTCTGCCGATTCGCCAACGGGCGGCTCAGATACTGCGTTAACTCGCACCAGCTGCTCTCCGTCTGTTAGTCGGATTAATGTGACGCCCTGGGTATTGCGACCAAGCACTGAGATATCTTGACAAGGTGTGCGCACCATCGTTCCACCATTAGTAATCAACAACAGGTCATCATCGTCTACAACCTGCGCCGCACCTACAACCACACCATTTCGTTCCGATGTTTGAATACCAATCACACCCATTGCCCCCCGACCCTTACGGGGAAATTCACTAACGGGCGTTCGCTTGCCATAACCATTCTCACAGGCTAGGAGGAGTGTCGCCTCGTCATCGGCAACGATCATGGTTACGACAGATTCCTTGGATTCTTTCAACCGAATACCGCGAACACCTCTGGCTTCTCGACCCATCGGGCGGACTTCGGTCTCATCGAACCGTGTCACTTTTCCGCTGGAGTTCACCAAAACGATGTCTCGCGCACCGTCAGTTATTAAGGCGCCAATTAATGTATCGTCTTGGTTAAACTCAATCGCACGTATGCCCGAGGCTCTGGGCCGAGCAAACCGCTCAAGTGGTACCTTTTTCACAGTGCCACGGGCGGTCGCCATAAATACATAACGCCCCTCGCCTTTATCATCCTCTCCCAAGGGCAATACGGCTGTGACTCGACCACCACCCTCCAACGCGTCGATCATATTAACAATTGGTTTACCGCGAGCGTTACGGCCCGCCTGAGGAATCTCGTATACCCTCAGCCAATGAAGGCGTCCCGTATCTGTGAACAACAACAATGTATCGTGCGAGTTCGCCACTAAAAGCAAATCAACAACATCCTCGTCTTTCAAGTTAGTGGCACTCTTACCACGACCACCACGTCGTTGTGATTGGTAAGACGCGAGCAGCTGTGTTTTTGCATAACCGGTCTTTGAAAATGTCACCACCATATCTTCCCGTGGTATGAGATCTTCAGTCGATAGCGATAGGTGCGATTCGATGATTACAGAACGACGCTCATCACCAAACTGACTCCCCACTGCTGTAAGCTCGTCACGAATCACCTGAGTCAGTTTGTCAGGATCAGCAAGAATCGTCTCGCGCTCAGCAATGTCATCTAAAATCGATCCATACTCTTCGAGAAGCTTTTCAATCTCAAGGCCTGTCAACCGATGCAAACGTAAATCCAGAATCGCCTGCGCCTGCTGCTGACTCAAATGATACTTACCCTTAACCAATCCAAAACCGTCCGGTAAATCGTCTGGACGAATACCACCGGTCCCGGCACGCTCGAGCATATCTGTCACAGATCCCGGCATCCACGAAGTCGCCATCAAGCGCTCTTTTGCGACCTGAGCGTTCGAAGAATTTTTGATTAATTCAATTACCGGATCGATGTTTGCCAACGCAACCGCTTGGCCCTCCAAAATATGACCTCGCTCACGCGCTTTTCTTAGCTCAAAAATGGTGCGTCGTGTCACTACTTCGCGCCGATGGCGAATGAAACACGAAAGCATATCCTTCAAGTTCAGCGTCTTCGGTTGTCCGTCGACGAGTGCTACCATATTGATCCCAAAGCTTGACTGTAGCTGCGTCTGACTGAACAAATTATTCACAATAACTTCAGGTGTCTCACCACGACGTAAATCGACGACTATGCGCATACCGTCTTTATCCGACTCGTCACGAAGCTCAGTGATCCCCTCAATCTTTTTATCCTTGACCAGCTCAGCAATTTTTTCGATCACTCGGGCTTTGTTGACCTGATAAGGGATTTCCGTGAAGACGATAGATTTCTTGTCCTCACCCTCAATGTGGAACTTCGATCGCATGATGGCACGGCCTCGCCCAGTAGCATATGCCTCGCGGACACCCTCGAGACCGTTTATCAGCGCACCCGTTGGAAAGTCAGGTGCCGGAATAAAGGTCATCAGGTCTTGTATTGAAATCGCTGGATCGTCGAGATAGGCCAAGCAACCATCAATTACCTCTGTAAGGTTATGCGGTGGGACATTAGTGGCCATCCCCACGGCAATTCCGGCAGAACCGTTAACCAATAAATTTGGAATTTTGGTCGGGAGCACATCCGGGATTTTCTCTGTCCCATCATAATTCGGCACATAATCTACGGTATCCTTGTCTAGATCGGCGAGAAGCTCATGTGCAATGCGTTCCATTCGTATTTCGGTGTAGCGCATAGCAGCCGCGCGATCTCCATCAACTGATCCGAAGTTACCTTGGCCATCAATTAACGGATATCTCATGGAAAACGGCTGCGCCAGCCGAACAATAGTGTCATACACTGCAGAGTCACCATGCGGATGGTATTTACCAATCACATCACCAACCACGCGCGCAGATTTCTTATATGCAGCATTCCAATTGTTACTCAGTTCGCTCTGAGCGAATAAGACACGCCTGTGAACAGGCTTTAGGCCATCTCTCACATCAGGCAAGGCTCGCCCCACAATGACGCTCATCGCGTAATCTAAGTAGCTTGTTTTGAGTTCGTCTTCAATATTGATTGGTAAAATTTCGCGTGCCGAATCTGACATGGATGACGGGCTATCCCTAGGAAGTTCTAAAGTCATCAATGGTACCACGAACCACCCAAAAACGGTCTTATTGTGTATGGACTCTGATGCGGTCTATATGGTGTATATTCACTATTCCCCAAGAATCAAAAATCAACGTAGATGAATCAGACATGACAACGCTAGTGGACTCCAGAGAGATCAGTAAATTTAACAACATCGCAAGAAGTTATTGGGATCCGGAGGGGCCCATGCGGGCCCTCCATCAAATCAATCCATTACGTATCGACTTTGTGGAATCCTATTACCCGTTGCAAAACGCCAAAGTGCTTGACGTCGGCTGTGGTGGGGGACTTGCTACAGAAGCCATGGCTAGACGTGGCGGTCTTGTGACAGGGATCGATGCATCGCCAGAGATGCTGAAAACAGCTAAGCTCCACGCTCGAGAGTCTAAACTGAAGGTCACTTACTCGCAGTCGCATGCAGAAGCCTTCGCTACGAAGCACGCTTGCGAATTTGATGTAGTGACATGCTTCGAAATGATAGAACATGTTCCGGACCCTATGCAGACTCTGAGAACACTATCGCAACTGGTCCGGCCGGGCGGCTGGCTAGTTATCTCCACCATTAATCGAACGCTGAAGGCGTACCTTGGTACCGTACTAGTGGCTGAATATATTTTGAGTTGGGTCCCCAAAGGAACACATGACTACTCACGCTTTATTAAACCATCCGAGATTGCTGCCGGGTTACGTCCAGAAGGCCTCGATGTAGAAAGTATTGAGGGGGTGGTCTTTCAACCACTTTACCAGCAGTTCACGCGATCGACTTCGAGCATTAACATGAACTATCAGCTTGCTGCGAGGAAATCAGAATGACACCAATTATTGATTCGATGGTGTCGACACTCAAAGCTGACCCCAGATTTGACCAACAGGTGATCTTAGTGACTGGTGCAACATCCGGAATTGGACGGGCTCTCGCGCTTAAACTTGCTAGAAGAGGAGCGACCGTGATTCTTTTGGGTCGCAATGAAGATGAGCTTGACGGGACCTATGATGAAATTCTCAGTTTTGGTGGCGCTACGCCCGCAATCATTCATTGCGATCTCGCTAACCTTTCGCTCGACAACGCAGACGAAATAGCTGGACACATCCGAGAAAAATTCGGCAGGCTCGACGGGTTAAGTCATATCGCTGGTGTTCTGGGAGGAAGGGAACCTATCCAGTCACACCGATCGAAACAATGGGATCTCGCGCTCCAAGTCAATCTCACGGCTGTCTTCCGACTGACCCAAGCGCTACTCCCCTTGCTAAACGCATCAGAAGCCGGCCGGATTGTCTTCGCAACATCTAGCGTGGGACAGCGCGTCGAAGCTTATTGGGGGGCGTATGCCGTCTCAAAAGCCGGTCTTGAGATGTTCGTGGGCATGCTAAGTCAAGAACTTGAAAATACGTCGGACACGCGTGTTTTGATCGTCAATCCTGGCGCTACTCGGACAAAAATGCGTGCAGAAGCGATGCCTGGTGAAAACCCAGAAACACTTCCGTCCTCCGATATTGTCGCTGAGGCATTCTTATATGGCTTGACTAAAGATGCAGCGACATCGCACGGGCAGCGTGTCAACGCTCGTGACCTGATGGACGCTTTGGGGACTTGGCGGACCCCCTGACAATAAGGGTTGAATTGCGAGACACTGGCTTTTTAGATAATCGACGTTTAATCGCCTTCAACTCCTGCGGTGTCATTTTAGGTACCGGCAAACTAGGTAGCTCAACGAGATTACTCAAATCGTCTACCTCTTTTTGACCCAATTCCACAAAATGCCCGCGTTTTAAAAACGAAGGTAGAAAGATACAACCGTATCGCACGCGCTTAAGTCGATTGACCCGCAAGCCCTGACTTTCCCAAAGCCGACGTACCTCACGGTTCCGCCCTTCCATTAAAGCGACATAAAACCACTGATTAAGGCGATCTCGATCTGACTCCGGATGTTGGACAATATCCGTAAATCGTGCCGGTCCATCCTCCAACATCACGCCCTCAACCAAACGCGCGAGCCGTTCCTCAGTGACATTTCCGTGCACGCGCACCATATACTCTCTGTCCACACCGCTGGAAGGGTGCATGAGACGATTTGACAGCTCACCGTCAGTAGTGAGAAGAATAAGACCGGATGTATTGATATCCAAACGTCCAACCGCTATCCACCTGCCTTTTGAAAGCTTTGGTAACCGATCAAAAATAGTGGGGCGGCCTTCGGGGTCATTGCGCGTGCAAACTTCACCCTCAGGTTTATGGTAAGCCAATACCAACCGAGTTTGTCCAAATAACTTCTCTATCGGTACCGGCTTTCCGTTAAACACTACTTCGTCACCTTTCTCGATCTTAGTTCCCAGAACCGCTATCACCCCATTGACCGACACCTGCCCCTCTGCGATTGCTACCTCGAGGGCCCTGCGAGACCCGTAACCGGCTCGTGCTAGCACTTTCTGAAGTCGCTCACTCACCATGGATGTCCATCTGATCAAGAAGATCCTCTGTCGGTGAAACAATCAAATCTTCGGCACTTGGTAACTCCTCTAGCGACTTTAATCCGAAATCATTCAAGAACTCCGTCGTTGTCGCTAGCAAAGCAGGACGACCCGCTACTTCTTTGTGACCAACCACTGTAATCCAGCCACGTTCCTTGAGAGTACGAATAATTTGTGTGTTCACTGCAACACCACGAACAGCTTCAATTTCACCACGGGTAACTGGTTGTCGATACGCTATCATTGCTAGAGTCTCAAGGGTGGCCCTTGAGTACTTACTCGGTTTGTCATCTGTCAGGTTCGCGAGATAGGGGATCAGACTTTCGCTGACCTGAAAACGAAAACCACCAGCCACTTCAACAAGATGAATCGCACGCGCCTGATAGTCATCGCTGAGGCTGGCTAGAGCCTCCCGCAACATTCCCTCGGTTGGTGCCTTTTGGTTCCCAAACAATTTCTTCATTTGGTAGATACTCATCGGCTCACGACTAGCAAATAAGGCACCTTCAAGAATTCGCTTCAGATCCAAATCAGACATCCTGACTTACCGGACGAATATAGATCTGACTGCCCGGAGCAGCTTGGACCAGGACACACAAACCCTCACGCACCAACTCTAGGATCGCGAGAAATGAGACGACCACACCAGCCCTACCCTCCTCAACAGAGAACAACTCTGACAACGTCAATTCAGCTTGTTCTTTTAATTTCATTAACACCTGACTCATTCGCTGACGCGTCGATAAGGCTTCCCATTCAATCTGATGGGCGGAGGAAAGCCTAGCCCTCGCGAGTAGCTCGCTGAAGGCCAGAACCAATTCAGACAAGTCAACCTGTGGAGGTGCTGTTCTCTGGTCAGAGTCCGGCTTTTCTGCTGTCGCGATTTGGAAATCGCGGTCGACACGTGGCATATCATCAAGCGCTTCGGCAGATATTTTGACTTTTTCATACTCCAATAGCCTACGAATTAGCTCCGCCCTTGGATCTTCTGCTTCATCATCCTCAGCGCCCAGAGATCTAGGTAATAATGCCCGGGACTTGATTTCAGCAAGCATTGCGGCCATCACCAAGTACTCGGCGGCCAAGTCAAATCGCATGGCTTCAAGCAGCGCAATATAACCCATGTATTGACGCGTAATTTCCGCAACATCAATTCTAATTATGTCGAGATTTTGTCGGCGAATCAGATACAACAACAGATCAAGAGGTCCCTCAAACGCATCCAAAATCACCTCAAGTGCGTCCGGGGGTATGTACAGGTCTTGTGGCAACTGGGTGAATGGTGAGCCTTCGACAACGGCGAGTCGGAGGTCACCCTGAGCGTTATTAATCACCGGTAACTCAATCCCATTGCTTGACGCACCTCATTGAGTGTCTGACGAGCATCATCTTCAGCCTTTTCAGCTCCCTCGATCAAAATGGAACGAACCATGTCGGGGTTTTCATCATATGGCGCTGCACGCGCAATAATCTTATCCTGCTCAGCGATGACTGCATCAATGACCGGTTGCTTACACTCCAAACAACCAATCCCAGCCGAGGTACATCCCTCGCGAACCCATTCCTTAGTCTTTGGATCCGAATACACTTCATGGAATTGCCACACCGGACACTTCTCTGGAGTGCCACGATCTGACAAACGAACTCGCGCTGGGTCTGTTGGCATTCGCTTCATCTTAGTTGACACGGAATCCGGCTCCTCACGCAAACCGATAGTATTTCCATAAGATTTCGACATCTTTTGACCGTCTAGCCCAGGCATCTTGGCAGCTTCGGTGAGGAGTGCCTGAGGCTCTGGTAAAATTACTTTACCCGAGCCCTCCAGGTAGCCGATCAATCGCTCTCTATCAGCCAGTGTGATGTTCTGTTGGTCTTTGACCAGAGCTTGAGCGCGTTGCAGACTCTCTTGGTCACCATTTTCCAGATAAGCTCTACGCAGTGATCGATAGAGCTTAGCACCCTTCTTACCCATCTTGTCGCAAGCAGACTCAGCAAGCTCTTCAAAGCCTGGTTCCCGACCATAGATGTGATTAAAGCGACGGGCGATTTCGCGGGTAATTTCAACATGAGCAACCTGATCAGCCCCCACAGGGACATGCCCAGCGCGATAGAGAAGAATGTCCGCACTCTGAAGAAGGGGATAACCAAGAAATCCATAGGTCGTTAAATCTTTATCGCTTAGCTTTTCTTGTTGGTCTTTGTAGGTTGGCACACGCTCAAGCCAGCCCAGTGGCGTAATCATTGATAGAAGAAGGTGGAGCTCTGCATGCGCAACAACTTGGGACTGAATGAATAAAGTAGCTGATCCAGGGTTTACGCCTGCTGCTAACCAATCTATCACCATATCCGTAATCGTCTGGTCAATCCCCAAAGTATCCTGATAATGGGTTGTAAGTGCATGCCAGTCAGCAACAAAGAAAAAGCATTCGTACTCATGCTGTAACTGCACCCAATTTTTTAAAACGCCGTGGTAGTGGCCCAAATGCAACCGACCAGTTGGACGCATACCCGACAGTACGCGATGGGATGGATCGATCCCGCTCAAACGTCACTCCTCCAATTTGTTTCGAATATAAATAATAACAAGGTTACACTAGTTCAGAAAAAGCAGACGCATCTCCGGCTCCCAGCCTTGTCACCAATGGCAGTTCCCCAGTTAAATCCACAACAGTAGTACCCTCAAAACCGCAAAAACCGCCATCAATCACCAGATCAAGCGTGTGGCCTAGCATCTCCTTTATCTCGTAAGGATCTGTCATTGGCATTTGCTCTTTCGGGAGCATCAAACTCGACGTCATCAAAGGTTCGCCTATGTAACCTAGAAGATCCAATGCTATCCGATTGTCAGGGACACGAATCCCTATTTGTTTCCGTTTCGGATGCATTAGACGCCGTGGGACTTCCCGAGTTGCTTCAAGGATAAATGTGTAGGCCCCCGGCGTGTGCGCCTTCAAAAGTCGATATTCTTGATTTCCAACTCGTGAATAGACCGAAATTTCAGATAAGTCGCGACACAGCAGTGTAAAATTATGCTTTTCGTCTAATCGGCGGATCTGGCGGATAGTCTCCACACCTCTCTTGTTTTCTAATGCACAGCTAAGGGCGTATCCCGAGTCCGTCGGAATAACAACAACACCCCCCTGCTGAATGCAGTCTGATGCTTGCTGAATCAATCGCACCTGCGGATTGTCTTGATGAATTGCGAAGAACTGTGCCACGGTTGGTCTAAACCTTTGCGCCAAAACGGGTATGATGCCAGAAATAAATGGAAGAGCCTGATGAAACTGTTACTCGATTTTCTACCGATCCTGATTTTTTTTGGTGTCTATAAAGCAACCGACAATCTAATCACGGCCACAGCCGTACTAATCCCAGTCACCGTAGTTCAAGTCACAGCTGTCTACTTACTCACCAAAAAGCTCGAAAAAATGGCATTAATCACTCTAGCTTTGGTTATCATCCTTGGTGGATTAACAATACTGTTGAACGATGGCTGGTTTATTATGTGGAAGCCCACAGTGGTAAATTGGCTGTTTGCATCAGCTTTTGTTGGCAGTCATTTCATAGGTCGAAAACCAATTATTGAGCGTCTTCTCGGCCAAGCTATCGGGCTCGATTCTGGAAGGTGGCTTCAGTTGTCATATGCCTGGATCTTATTTTTTACGGTCTCTGGAATCTTAAATCTGATAGTTGCGTATCAATTTTCCGAGGATACATGGGTGAATTTTAAATTGTTTGGTCTCCTCGGATTGACCATTATTTTTGTGGTCATACAAGGGATCTGGATAGCCAAATACGGGACGGAAATACCGACCGAGGGTCAGGAAAAAAAAGATGCTTAAATTTATCTTTGTAACGAAACTTTATGTATTGAGCTTCATCATAACTGTTCCATTACAAGCTTTCGCTGAGACAGCCTATATAACCGAAAGACTAGAGATACCGGTCCGGTCCGGTGAAACGCGCGATCACAGAATAATTCGCTATCTCCAAGCTGGATCTCAAATCGAGGTGCTTAAGAGCTATGGGACAGGCTACGCACAAATCAAGGATGAGAGAGGTCGTGAAGGTTTTGTATTGGGGCGCTATTTAGTGGATCAGGCTCCCTCGTTTGTCATCGCAGGCCGACTCGAAGCCCAGATCGCAGAACAAAACGAAACCATTAAACGACTCCGTCAAGACGTCAATGCATTGACCTCACAAAATAAATCCGCCGGCGCGACGGTTAAAAAAATCAAAGAAGAGCTTGCCCGAAAAGAAGCCGAGTTCAATCAATTTGTAGCGACCGCAGGAGACTCAGTCAAACTACGTGAACGCCTCGTCACACTCGAAACGGAGCGTCAGGTTTTGCTTTCAAATAATGAAACATTGCGCGCAGAAAAATTAGCAGTCGGTGATGATTCCTCAAAAACTTGGTTCGCATTGGGCGCATTGACACTGGCTATCGGGTGGCTTGTTGGCCTCTTAATGCCGCGGGTCAGAAAATCCAGGGTCGATACTAGTCTGTGAGGCGCTACCCCTACCTAAGCGAGGCATCCCTCGACCCAAATAATCCACACCGAACCACGAAATACAATGATTACTATTTCGCCATTTCTGACCCAATAGGTGAACGCCAAACAGTCTTCATCGATGGTAACTCGCTGCCTGAACGCTTTAGATCTTTACAACCCGGGAGTTTGATTCGAATTGGGGAAACGGGGTTCGGCACAGGCCTCACATTCATAGTTGCCTGTATCAATTTTTTAAAAGAGGCATCAGAAAATACTAGATTGCAATGGATCTCCACTGAGAAATATCCACTCAGAACCAGTGATCTGATTCAGAGCATAAAGGCACTCCCATTAACCACTGGTATGAAACAGCTAGCCGACGAGCTGATTGGTGGTTGGCCTGACCCCATCCCCACATGTCATCGTCGCTTCTTCGGAGATGGTCGTATTATCTTAGATTTACATTTCAACCATTCGACTTCGGTAATTAACGATCTCTCAGGAACTATTGATGCTTGGTGTCTCGATGGTTTTGCACCTGAAAGAAACCCAGAGATGTGGGAACCTGCGTTGTTCAAAGCAATTGCGCAGAAATCAAATCAAGAAACTACATTTAGTACGTTCACTTCTGCACGCAAGGTACGTGATGGGTTGACAAGTGCTGGTTTCAAGGTTGAGAAAGTTCCAGGATTTGCCAAAAAGCGTGAACGTATCAAGGGCAAATTCATGGGTAACCGAACAGTTAACCCCTGGACCCCTACTAGCTCGATCCACTCAAAAGATTCGATTGCTATTATCGGAGCTGGGCTCGCCGGCGCCTGGACTGCATATGCTTTTGCGAGACGCAGAATCCCAGTCGTAGTCTTTGAACGAAAAACTCCAGCAGTCGCTGCCTCGGGTAATCCTCAGGGTATTACCTATGCAAAACTCAGCATAGAGGCTACACCAAACAGCCTGCTTCAAATGCAATCTCTTGCACACTTAAAAAACTGGTTTCAAATATTCTCAGCGGATAATTGGAACCAAAGTGGCGTTGTCTTTCTCGCAAAGAACGATAAAGAACGGTTACACCAAAAGAGGTTAGTTGAAGCCCTACCGAGCTCTTATCCGCTCATTCAATCAATCACGCGGCGAGAGGCATCGATTTTGGCAGAGCTCCCACTCGCGTATGGTGGTTCATACCTACCAGATGCTGGTTGGTTGAACCCGAAGAGCTGCGTTTGGGAGTTATTGGACCACCCCTTGATCACTGTGATTCCGTATCAACAAGTACGTCAGTTCAAGCTAATCGAAACAATGTCTTTGCTAGAGTTTGAGGGACACACCCTCGGATTCCATCAACATTTATATGACGCAGTTATCTGGACGAACGCATTAGAAGCTCAAAAGCACATTCCGATGCCGCTTTCACTAAAACCGATCCGCGGACAAGTTACCTACGTCCACAGTGGGAATCACCCTAAAGTACCTATTTGTGGCGACGCATATGTGTTGCCCCAAAGCCATGGATTAATGACCTGCGGAGCTACCTACACACCAAACTCAGAGAACCTAACGCCGACACTCGAGGATGATCTCACGAATATTGACACTATCAACTCACTGGTAGCCGAGCCAACCTGGAATCACGGGCACGTGGTCGGTAATCGGGTCAGTATCCGCACAGCAACGCCTGACTATATGCCGGTTGTTGGCCAGGTCGCTGAGGCTGGAATTTGGAAATCTCTACTTGAAAGCCTGAAAAGCGACGCCAAGTTTCAACCGCTAAAGCCACTCCCGTATATTCACGGTCACTATGTATTAGCTGGCCTTGGTTCACGCGGCACTCTTACCGCGCCTATTGCAGCGGAGCTGCTTGTTAGCCAAATCTTGGGTGAGGTCTTGCCAGTTTCGGAATCCATCAGAGCTGCTTTATCACCGGACCGATTCTTCCGCCGAAAACTCGTTCGTGGGCTCACTTGAATGGATTCCACCACGAGCCACTTTTGAGTTTTTCACGACAACTTTTAAGTTGGGTGTCGTAGGTCTTAGCCGTCTGCCTTACTCTCTTCGCGACGCCCAGCAACCAACGCTTTGATTTGAATGTACCACGTTGAAATCCGCCAACGCCCTCGTGATAGGCAAGATAATGACGATACGCATCAGACTTAGAAATACCGGCAATACGATGAGCACGATCCACATACCAACCAACAAAATCGGCAGCATCTCTAAAATTATCACGCACGGCCAGGTATGAGTTGGTAGCCTGACGGTAGTCGCTCCAGGTTCCATCTTTTGCCTGCGGATAACCGTATGCTGAACTCGCCCGGGGACCGGGAATAATCCCTAAAATTTTTACACGTGGTGGCTTCGCATCGGACACGAAAGAAGATTCTTGCCGGATAAATGACAAAATAAGCCCCTCAGACACATCCCAAGAGTCTGCAGCATCGTTGACAGCGTCATACCAGCCTGGTTTTTCAGCAAACAATTGGCAGGCGTTCTCAGTATTCCTGGGCGGCGAAACTGCACATCCACTCGAGACACCGATTGCTATCACTAAAACTGAGCGAATCAACGACACTCCAAGAGCTCCAAAAGAGCCGCTTCATCGATAATTTCGACTCCCAAAGTTTCAGCTTTATCTAGCTTTCCACCGGCGCCCGGTCCAGCAACCAAAACCGTTGTTTGAGTGCTCACTGAACCCACAACTTTAGCGCCAAGAGCGCGTAATTTGTCAGATGCTTCTTCTCTCGTCATACTCGTCAATGCACCAGTAAGCACCCAAGTCTGTCCAACCAAATCCGAACAATTGGAATCAATATTTGATTCATACACCGACCAGTGAACTCCCAACGTTACGAGATCAACTATAACTTCACGATTACATTTGACTTCAAAAAATGCGCGGATGTGCGAGGCTACAACTGGACCCACATCATCAACCTCCATGAGTTCTTCAAGCGGTGCGTCAATCAACTGGTCAATATCATTAAAGGCCTGCGCAAGATTTCGCG
This sequence comes from uncultured Gammaproteobacteria bacterium, assembly GCA_913042205.1. Classification (GTDB taxonomy): domain Bacteria; phylum Pseudomonadota; class Gammaproteobacteria; order Pseudomonadales; family Litorivicinaceae; genus HIMB30. Next base: position 10,231 of record CAJWIY010000014.1, on the reverse strand, counting down.
CAGTGGCCTCACCAACATCTCGAATTCCGAGGGCATAAAGAAATCGTGCAAAGGTAGTCGCTTTGGAGGAAGTAATAGCCTGTACAACGTTCTGTGCTGACTTGCTGCCCATCCGATCCAAACCCTCAAGTAACTCAGCCGACAGTCGATACAAATCGGCTGGAGTTTTCACCCACTCTCTACCTATCAAAGTCTCAAGCAAACGTTCGCCAACACCATCAATATCCATCGCTCGCCGCGAAACAAAATGCTTCAAACGCTCCAGTCGTTGCGCCTTGCAAATCAAACCTCCCGAGCAGCGGACAACAGCCTCATCAATATTACACTCAACCGGTGACTGGCAGACCGGACACTCTGTTGGCAACTCGATTGGATCAATTTGCCGATCCCGACGTTCAGTCATCACTCGAATAATTTGAGGAATAACATCTCCTGCTCGACGAACCATTACCTGGTCACCTGGTCGGACATCCAACCGAGCCACTTCATCAAAATTGTGTAACGTCGCATTCGACACCGTAACACCACCCAAAAAAACAGGCTCTAATCTCGCTACCGGGGTAATAGCGCCCGTTCGACCGACCTGCATATCAATAGCAATGAGGCGAGTTGAAGCCTCTTGGGCAGGGAATTTCCAAGCAGAAGCAAAACGAGGAGCCCGAGCGACAAAGCCAAGCATCTCTTGCATTTCTAGATCATCTACTTTAACAACCATACCGTCAATTTCATATGGCAGCTGATCCCGGTTTGCCAATAAATCAGAATATACTCGTTCAATCTGGTCCGAAGTTGCCTTCACCAAACCCGGATTCACCGGGATAGCAAAAGCCTTTAGGGCATCCATCACGCCAGAATGAGTGTTACCTAACGGCTCTGAAATCTCCCCAAGACCATAGGCAAAAAATGATAACGGTCGAGTTGCAACAATCTTTGGATCAAGTTGTCGCAAACTTCCAGCGGCAGCGTTCCGTGGATTCACGAACGTCTTCTCAGATAGACCTTGAAGTCGTTTATTCATCGCAGTGAACTCTTGTTTTTTCATTATCACTTCGCCACGCACCTCGAGCAAATCTGGAAAACTGTCACCTTTTAGAGTAAGGGGAATCGAACGGATGGTTCTCACGTTTTGCGTAACATTTTCGCCGGTTTGACCATCGCCGCGGGTCGCAGCCATCACCAACTCTCCGTACTCATACCGAATTGACAATGCTAGACCATCGAGCTTCGGCTCCGCGGCCAAGACTGTTGCATCCACTTTACCAAGTCGATCCTCAACTCGAGCTACAAACTGTCGGAACTCATCAACATCAAATACGTTACCCAAAGATAGCATCGGTACTCGGTGTGTAACTTCCTCAAAACCTGATTCGGGTTTCGCACCGACTCGTTGTGTTGGTGAGTTTGGTTCTCGATATTCTGGAAAGTCAGTTTCCAAAGCTATCAGTTTTCGCACTAATTGATCATATTGACCGTCACCAATCGTGGGTGAGTCGAGAACATGATAGTTGTAATCATGGAGTCGTATTTCACGAACTAATTGATGGATTTCAGTCTTGGCAGCGGTTGTCATGAGCGTAATAGCGTCTTGTGACTTGCCTGAGCCCTCGCGAAATCAATCCATTCTTTAGAGACAGGTATTCCCGCTTGATCAAAGACATCACCTCCAATATCTCTCGCAATCGAGCGTGCCCCCGAAATCATCTCATTTACTGCAAATACCGGATCAGCCTGTTTCGACAGCTCAGTAAAAACAAATACCATTGGGGTATCAATTGCGTTTGCATCACACTCAAACGTTCCTGGCTCAACACCATTCACCAGAGAAAACAATGGGTTTTCCGTCTCATCTAGCGGGAATCGCTGATAAATCTGTGCCTCAGTCCGCCGCAGTCCCGCGCGAAGACAGGCTCTATGAAGGTCGATACCCTTCAAACGAGGCAATCTCCCCGACTTAATTCCCACAAGAATAAGATCATCGATCACAGCACCGGGCTCTGTTTCAGATGACGACTCTACGGTTATATCAGTTGGTGAAACCGCGTTCTCCTTTTCTGCTGTGAAATTTTCCGGTGGTCGTCTGACACGACTGGAATCTCGCGCACCAAAATGACCAAAAATTCGCGCTAGCGTCGAGCCAAGAAGACTATCCTCTCTCACTTTATCTATCGGCTGTGTGACCGGGCCATCCGCTAGGATTTGCATATCTGCGTCATGATCAGTACCGTTTCCAACCCCTAGAAGATCCTCTGATTCGTCTCGGTTAAGTTCCAGCTCGGCACCTGAGGACTCATTCCATGCAGGCTCAACAGGACTAAGGGTTTTCTCATTAAACTGGTCATAAAGTGGGTTGGTAGGCAACGTCGTCGACTCATTCCCTTCGGGTAAGGAATCCGTCCGCGTATCTAAATCCATCGTTCCCACCAAAGTCCGGGTGTCTGCGGTCTTCATAACTTCAGGCTTAATCTCGCCTGCCCATAGATTCAACTGATTTGCATCAGACGACTCAAATAAAGGGTCCACATCCACGTGAGGTTCCAACTCCTCTGGTGTCGCTTTCTTCACCGGCCTCGGCTTACTAACATCTCCGCGCTCCGGCGATTCAGGCGGTGCCGCCATCAAATCTAGATTTAGCCCCTCACGTTTATGTTTGAGGGTACGACGAATACCATCAGCCAGCATGCCAACAATCAAGACCGCAGCTAATATCATTAAATATTCCCGTAACCCAAACTCCATGCGCCCTCTACTCGTTGGTGGCCAATTCAACAGCTCGCTCGATATCAACAGACACTAAACGTGAGACTCCAGGCTCTGACATCGTGACACCCATTAGCTGCTCAGCCTGTTCCATCGAGATTTTGTTATGTGTGATAAAAATAAATTGCACTGATTTGGACATCTTAGCAACAGCAGCGGCGTAACGCCCAACGTTCGCATCGTCCAGCGGGGCGTCGACTTCGTCCAGAAAACAGAACGGTGCGGGATTCAATTGGAAAATAGCAAACACGAGGGACAATGCAGTCAGGGCTTTCTCGCCCCCACTCAATGAGTAAATATTTGAATTTCTTTTACCCGGCGGCCGCGCCATTATTGTTACACCAGCTGATAGCAGATCCTCATCGGTTAACATCAACCAAGCCTCTCCACCACCGAATAATTGTGGGAAGACTTCACCAAACGATTCGTTAATCGCATCGAACGTATTCCTGAATAGTGAACGCGTCTCTCGATCAATTTTTCGAATAGCATCTTCAAGTGTCTCGAGCGCCTCTTTTAGTTCGGCGTGTTGATGATCCAGCTCAGATTTTCGTTCCAGCTCTTGCTGGTATTCGCCTAGGGCAACCAAATTGATTGGACCCAATCGCTCGATACGCGTCTCAATTCGACCCAGCTCAGTTTCCGCGATCGATCTATTTTCAAAACGCTTTTCGACTTCAAGCAGGTCAATTTCTTCGGCATTCCGAGATTTCAATTCGTCACTAAGCCGATTTAACTCAATATCAATTGCCTGCTCTGTCAAACGAATTTCGCTCATTGCTTGTGATCGTAACTCTCGATCATGCTCGGCCGATACACGCTGACTCTCAAGCTCTCTGAGCAGCTGATCTTTCTCGCCAAGTATTTGTCGAGCCGACTGAAGTTCTTGCTCCAACCTCTGACTTTTTTTCACTGCGGCTTTGAGTTCTTCGTCACTGAATCCGGGGCTTTGCTTCAAGCTTTCTGAGTTTGTTCTAAGTGCCTCAAGCTCTCTGTCTAGGCTAGATAGCTGGTTCTCGAGGCGCTCTATCTGCTTATCTGCTCTAGATTTGATTCCAGATAGCCGCTCAATTTCTACACGTAGATCTGAGCGTAGGTTCACCAATTTATCGCGCTCGTCTCGGAGTATAACGAGTTCTGCTTTATGGTTATCGAGGGATTGATTCAATGGGTTTATTTGCTCTTGGATCGATACCTCTAGTTGGGCGACCTCTAATGATTTTTGAAGAAGCTCGGAATGCTCAACTTGCGCTTGCGCACGTGCATCGAGTAACTTTTGTTTCTCTCGCTCCAACCTTTCACGGCTTGTAATTATCTCCTGATCTCTCGCTTCGAGACCCGCTAAACGGTTGGATAATTGAACAGATTCTTTTTCAAGCGCTTGGAGAAGCTCCGACTTGATCCTTAAATGACCTTGGGCCAAATCTCGTGCATCGAGAGATTCGCTAAGTTGTTCATCTAGGTCAGCCACCTGCCGAGAGATATCTAGATGGGTCTGTTCAAGATCAGGTAATCTTGATTTCAGGTCTAATATTCCTGTTGCCCTCCCAATCACCCGCTCGACCCATCCTGGACCAAAACGAAGACCTGATTCCGTATAGCCTTCTTGACTGGTTAATTGGAATGCGCTTACTTTTTTTATTTGCTCCGGCAAAGCATTTAAATATTCAACCGATACTACACGAAGACCTGGCGGCATGCTCTCGAAGCTCTGTAACTCGAAATCTTCCGAAACAAATGCTCCCAGCAGCTCAGGGTAGGCTGCCTCGAATGCGGAACGATCTTGTACCGGTATTTGAATTTGCTCGACTACACGGCCAATTATCGACGTCTGCTCTGCCACCCATGCACTGATCTCATGGTCATCAATCCGCGCCTCAGCCTCGATAATTCGACGCGCCTTTTCTAACTCAGCCTCAGCTGTTTGACAAAGTCCCTGCAAGTCGTTCAGTGACGCTTCCTCGTCTAACACTTGATTCTGGGCCTGATCAAACGCCAGCTGAAGCTCCGAAAACTCTGTTTTTTCCTTTTCGATACGTCTGGAGAGCTCTGCCATGTGCAATCGCATCTCGGATATCAAGCTCGGATCGGTATCTGAAAGCTCAGACAGGGCCAGTTCAATATCCTGTAATCGCGCTATTTCCAAACCCTGCTGGCGATCGAGACCTTTCTTCGCAGTTTCAAGCCGTGTGAGCTCAGATTTCACTCGGCCAAGCTCACTCGACAAGTGACCCCGCTGCAAATCTAGGGTATTCATTTCATCTTCATCGCTACGTATGGAGTCCTCGATCGCCTCCAGATCAGTACTAATTTTTTCCAGCCGTGGTGAAAGTTTTGATTGTTCTCGCGAAGCAGTAATGCCCTCATCTCGGTCTGTCACTATCAACTGTTGAAGGTCATTAATTTCCGCTTCAAGACGCGCTTGATTAGCACTGAGCTGCCTAATCTGCTGCTGATAAGACTCTTTGCCGGTCTCTAAACGGGATAATGTCGCAGCGTGGGTATAAAAAGCTGTGTTCGCCTCGTCAAGTGCTTGGTTTGCGTCTTCTCTAGCAACTTGGGCGTCAACACGTGCACGCTCATTGCTCGATAACGCACTCGCCAACTGATCCAGGTACTTCTGACATTCAGACTTTGAGAGTTTTGTTGATTGTTGCTTTTCTAGCTGCTCTTGCTGTTGGTACCAAAGGATTAAGGATTCGAGACTTCGAGACTCAGCCTTAAACATTTTATAACGCTCTGCGGCATCTGCCTGTCGCTTCAACCGATCCAGCTGCCGCCCTAATTCATCTGATAAATCGTCTAAGCGATCGAGATTCTCCCGAGTCCTGGAGATTCGACTCTCAGTTTCTCGACGGCGCTCTTTGTATTTCGATACACCTGCCGCCTCTTCAACGTAGGTTCTTAGCTCCTCTGGCTTAGCCTCGACAATTCGGGCTATCATCCCCTGCTCAATGATCGCGTACGAACGTGGTCCGAGACCTGTCCCTAAAAATAAATCTGTGACATCACGTCGACGGCAAGTAGTGCCATTCAAGGAATATTTCGATTGCCCCTCGCGAGTTACTTCTCTTTTGACGGCGATTTCTGCAAATTTGGCGTACTCGCCAGCGGCTCGCCCCTCAGAGTTATCAAAAACCAGCTCGATCGATGCTCTTGATATGGGTTTTCGGCTTGTCGAACCATTAAATATGATGTCTGTCATTGATTCGCCACGCAGGTGTTTAGCGCTGGACTCGCCCATCACCCAGCGCACGGCGTCAATAACATTAGACTTACCGCATCCATTTGGACCGACAATAGCTGTCATATTCGATTGAAATGGAACCGTCGTAGGGTCAACAAACGATTTGAACCCCGCAAGTTTGATACTTTTTAAACGCAAATGATCGAACTTCCACTAAGCTATTTACAGAAAGCTATCCAGTGCGCTCAAGAGTTTCAAGATATTTACGCTCAAGAGTTCGGCAAAGCTCGGTAACTAGTCTATTCGCATCCTCCGATTTTTGTGCCTCAATTACCGGGATCAGTTGACTCCGCACCAAAGCGTCAAGTGACTGAACTCCCGCAAGGTTCAACCTAACTAGTTTTGAAAAAACACGATCAAATGTAGGGCTGAGATCTTCAAGTAATTCCCCATAAACCGCATTTGGATGCAGGTGGCAGAGAGTTTCCAGAACACAGATCGGATTCACACACCCAAACTTGGACTCCGACCGTTCCATTGATTGATGCAATTCCTGTGAATACCGCCTAGACCATCGCGAACCGAGCGCCGATACTACCGGGGCCAAAATCGACGGCAAGACGGATGTAATATCTTTCACCCGACTGGGGCTTAAGCTTGTTACCACAGCACCTTTTCGGGGAATTACATCAATGAGACGTCTACTTTCCAGCAACCTAAAGGATTCCCGGACAGATCCACGAGAAACGGCAAGTTGACCGACAATGCGAGATTCTTGAATGCGATCACCAGATCTAAGAATGCCGGCTACAATCTGGTGTTCGATATGTGAGGCTATACTTTCAACCAGGCCGGGACCCGGTTGGAATGGAATATAGGTTAATCCGTCTACCATGACTCTAAACTCGCGACTGATCCATCAGTAACGAAACAAGTATGAACCGCTTATCCTAAAACGCAAGATCATTTGGTCTCGGACGCCAGATAATTTCAGTCAGTATGCAAGACGATTTCAATTAGGGTTTCAGCTGCAAGCTAGTTTGGTTTTCTCTGTCCAACGTGAGGACAACAGGCCCACCTATCCAATCCCCCTGACTACCAGCGGCATCACCTACCGTCAATCGCGCCATGATTTCAACTCTCAGCCCCGGATGCAGTTGGCCGCCCATAAGAGCGTCATTATTTGAAAGCGTAACGGTGAGTGGCAACTCGTTTACAGACAAACGGCGCACAGCGATCGGCCGCGGTGATCCGCCAACTTCTTTAGCAAATAAAAACACCGTCGCATTTTTTAAGCTTTCTGGAATAGCCTGGCTCAGCGAGACAGATAATTGAATTTCAGCACTCCCAAGCGCCAACTTTTCTGCCGTTTTTTTAGCGATACGTTCGCTTGCTCGGGCTATCCCTAATTCAATTGCCTTAGCCTGTTCAGAACCTTGTTGCAGTTGTCCAAGCATCCGCGTCCACAAATCCAACGATCGCTGATGATCGCCCTCCTCGAAAGCGATGATTCCCAGTGATCCTAACGCTGTAATTTGGTGTGGATCGAGCTTCAGTGCCAGTTCAAATAAATTGACGATTTCTTGATCAGCAACCCTATTTCTCGACATGAATTCATCTTGTGCCATCTGCGCAATCACATAAGCACGCTCATTTTTCGGTAGAGAATTTAATGCCTCGGTTGATAGTGCCATTTCGTAGGATCCAAGGTACCGATAAAGATACCCAGACCCAGCACTGACAAGTATTCCAATAAAGAAGGCGATCAAAAAACCTTGACGACCATGATGTCGCAACGCCCACAACAGAGAGAGTACTAGGGTCCCAGTGAGGAGAACCATCCAAGTCATAATAGATTCTGAATCACGTTTTCAATCGTACTTTGAATACCGCTACTCATTGAGATTCTCTTTGATCAAGTGCCTTCGTTGACCGACGGATCCTAAGCAGGACCAAGATACCCCCCAGAATCAAGAGCCCAGCCGGACCTAGCCACAAAACAATCGTTTGCTGATCTAGCGGTGGATTATATAGAACAAACCGACCATAACGGGCGACCATGAATTCCTTAATTTCGCCATCAGTCGCGCCCTCTTTGATCATCCGATACACCACTGCACGCAGATCTCCGGAAATTTCAGCATCTGAATCGCCAATCGCTTGGTTTTGACATTTAGGACAACGTAATTCAAATCCTAATTGTCGGAATCGAGCCTCCTGTTCGGGTGAGTCGAATTGATAGGTTTCAATAGTTGCATAAGAAGCGATCGAGAAAATCATCACCATCTTGATCAACAGAATTTTCGTCATTTCAATGTCTCAAGTAGAGGCAGTATCTGACGCTGAAACACACGATCATTTACCTCACCCTGAATACGCAGCCGTATAATACTACTCGAATCAACGAGAAAGGTTTCCGGGGCGCCGGCGACGCCTAGGTCAAGGCCAAGAAGACCATTCGGGTCAAAAATCTGTGTCGTGTAGGGGTCGCCAAGTCTTCCAAGCCAATTCTTAGCAGCCGTTTCTGAATCCTTATAGTTCAAACCCACGATAGGTAACTTCTTGGATAGCTCCGTGAGATACGGGTGCTCTACTTGGCACGTAATACACCAGCTCGCCCAAACATTGAGTAAAAACGGTTCGGCTGGAAGGGTTTGGCTCGTGAGCGCCCGCCCGGTATGCAGCTCGGTAAGCTGGAAGGAGGGCACAGGCTTTCCAATTAATGCAGATGGTTGTGCACTTGGATCTAGCGTTAACCCCTTGAAAAAGAATCCAACCAATACAGCAAAAATTGCGAGTGGTGACCAAACAATCCACCGACTCATGCCTTCGCGCCCTCAATACTTGATTCGGGGTTTTTCTCAACCGTACGTTTACGATAACGCTTGTCAGTGACAGAAATAAATCCACCGAGACCCATTAGAAAGGCTCCGACCCATATCCAGTCTACATAAGGTTTCACAGACAACCGTACCGCCCAATCTCCACCATCCAATGGTTCGCCCATTGCTATATACAGATCTCGGGTAAAGCCAGAATCGATGGAAGCCTCTGTCATAACCATTCCGGATGCGTTGTACCGGCGCTTTTGTGGGAATACAGTTTTGTAGAGTCTGTCACCCCGATAGATCTCAAAAGTCGCTTGGTCTGCGACGTAATTCGGGCCACGCAATACAGAGAGCTCGGTCATCCGGACCTCGTAATACCCAAGCTGCTGTGTATCACCGACCCCCATGCGCAAATCGCGGTGTTCGGTATGGTTCTCAACCATCACAACCCCAAATATTGTGACCGCCAGCCCTAAATGAGCGAACCACATACCGAACATCCCACGTTCAACACGGGCAAAAGCTTGTCTAATACCTCCGTAGTTGCTGGTCTTCTTAACGAAATCCACAGCGGTGGCAATCGCCAGCCAGAGCGCGAGAGTCACACCAATTGCTGTAGCGGTCGAATATTGCCCACCTAACGAAATCGGCCATACAAGGCCAGCAACCACGCTAACAATCATGGTCACGATCAAAGGACGATATAATCGGGGATCATCAGATCGGCGCCATTTGGAAAGTGGCCCAAACGCCATCCCACTGACGAGAATTGCGGTCAATGGGACAAAAACTGCATTAAAAAACGGCGCTCCAACGGACACTTTTCCTCCACCCGTCGCGTCGACTAATAAGGGGTAAAGGGTACCAAGCAGAATGCTAACCGCCATCACCGTTAATATCAGATTATTAAAGAGTAAAAAGGACTCTCGGGAGATCCAACTAAATTCGCCTGGCTCAGAGACCTTAGATGCCCGAACTGCATATAGTGCGAGTGAACCACCAATAACCAACACTAAAAACCCTAGGATAAATACACCCCGCTCTGGGTCGTTAGCGAACGCATGTACCGATGTTAAGACGCCAGAACGCACGAGAAAGGTTCCCAATAGCGACAGCGAAAAGGCAGCAATCGCAAGTAGCAAAGTCCAACTCCGAAATAGACCCCGCTTCTCGGTAACAGCGAGCGAGTGCATTAATGCCGTGGCAACCAACCATGGAATCAATGACGCATTTTCAACAGGATCCCAGAACCACCAACCCCCCCAACCAAGCTCGTAATATGCCCACCAGCTTCCCAGTGCGATTCCAAGGGTGAGGAATGCCCATGCAACCGTTGTCCATGGCCGCGACCACCGGGCCCACATGGAGTTAAGTTCGCCCGAGATAAGGGACGCCATTGCGAACGCAAAGGCGACCGACAATCCAACGTATCCCATATAGAGCATTGGCGGATGAAAGA
>CAJWIY010000013.1 GCA_913042205.1 uncultured Gammaproteobacteria bacterium | reverse complement strand
TATCTTCTTCTTTTTTATCTTGCTGTTTTTCGTCCTCATCATCGGATTTTTCGGTGCGAGGCGAGCCTCTCTCGTGAACTGGCTCGGGGAAAGAGTGGTCGCTGATCTTCGTAGTAAGGTCTTTTCTCACGTCATTTATATGGACCCCACATTCTTTGAGACGACAAAAATCGGAGAGGTCTTATCGCGTCTTACAGCAGATACAACTCTCATCCAATCTGTATCCGGCGTAAGTATTTCGATCGTTCTAAGGTCATCGATTCAATTTATCGGTGGCCTGATATTGCTGGGCTATACCAGTATTGAGCTATTGGGCATTTTACTAATTATCTTTCCATTAATTGTGCTGCCAATCATCGTCGTGGGGCGGTGGTTACGCAGACTTTCACGCGACAGCCAAGACAGAATCGCAGACGCTAGCGGTCAGGCCGCTGAAATACTTGGGAACGCAGAAACGGTGCAGTCGTTCACTGCAGAACATCTTGAGATAAAGCGGTTTTCGGCCTCCATCCAGAAAAGCTTCCGAACAGCTGTCCGAAGAATAAAAGTGCGGGCGCTGTTAACGATGGTTGGGACAGTAAGCGTATTTGGCGCATTGATATTCGTACTGTGGTTAGGTGCGAAGGAGGTGCTGGCAGGGACAATATCCGGTGGTGAACTTGGTCAATTTGTTTTGTATGCGATGTTTGTTGGTGTTGCTGCAGGATCCTTAAGTGAAGTTTGGGGTGAGATCCAGCGAGCAGCGGGTGCGATGGAGCGACTGACAGAGTTGTTGCGGATGAAATCGAATATACGGACGCCCGAAGTCCCTGTCGAGTTCCCCAAGCCTTGCAAGGGTGCAGTCAGTTTTGAGCAGGTGAATTTTGGCTACCCGTCTCGAAAAAATGAATTTGCTATCAGAGATTTTTCTCTCAATATTGAGCCAGGCGAACATGTTGCGATTGTTGGGCCGTCGGGTGCTGGTAAAAGTACTATCTTTCAGCTTCTACTGAGATTTTATGACCCTCATTCTGGCGAGATTTGTATTGACGGTATCGACATCAATCTTGCGGATCCTAGGGACATAAGATCCGCCATCGCGATGGTTCCTCAAGACTGTGTGATCTTTGGTGATAGCGTGGTGGAAAACATCCGTTTTGGTCATCCAAACGTGACCGATACTCAGGTAATTGAGGCGGCTAAGGCAGCTTTAGCCCATGATTTTATTCGTCAGCTTCCCGACGGGTACAACACCTATTTGGGAGAGAAGGGAATCAGACTATCCGGGGGCCAGAAACAGCGAGTAGCTATTGCTCGCGCAGTTCTTGCGGATCCGGCCATTTTGTTGCTCGATGAAGCGACCAGCGCTTTGGATTCAGAAAGTGAGCGCCTGGTTCAATCCGCATTAGACACCTTGCAGAAGAACAGAACCACCTTGGTCATTGCTCACCGACTCGCGACAGTGGTTCAAGCTGACAAAATAGTGGTCTTGAACACCGGCAGAATCCTCGATGTAGGGAGACATAGTGAGCTTATGACCCGCAATGCAATCTATGCGCAGATGGTCGAGTTACAATTCGGAGAGTTTAATTCCTCACGTTGATCCTTCATTCCGATCTCGCTAGTAATAGGTGTTTTCTTTAATAAGAATTTCGATTCGGACTTGCTCTTGAGATGAGATGGGCGTGGTTCCCTCATACATAGCCTTCAGGCGTCTAACACAGCTTCTTACCAAGTGCCCTGTATTTTGGGATATCACGGCATCCAAGTGTCCGTCGGCTAGTTGAGTTTTAGTGAACTCGGTGAGTTCGTGCGCGATTACTACAAATTTTTTGTCATTCGCGTATCTATTCATAGCCTCGAGCGGAAGCCTTGCCTCCGAACCTAAGATGTAGATACCGCATAGATCTGGTCTTGTTTTAATTAATTTGCGGACAATGTCGTCAGCTCTGTGAGGGTCGTTAAAATGCTCGGTCGTCGGGAGTAATTGAAATGTTTTTTGATTTGAGAAGACGAGATCAGCACCCCTTCGCCTTTCGACGCTGTCATTCGAACTAATTGTCGTGGTGATAGCCGCTATTGACCCGGATATATTTTTCTGGAAGCGAAGCATAAGCTGTCCCGCAGTTTGTCCAGCTTGCAAATTGGGTATCCCAACGAATGCTGAAACGTTTGCAGCCGATTGATAGGAGACCAGTGAAATGACAGGTACCCCGCGTTCTGTCAGTCGAGTAATGGCGTCCCTAATCTCGGGATGCTCAATCGCCATGATCGCCAACCCATCGCAGTTAGTTTTTGATAATTTGCTCAAAGCTGTGGCGACGTCGTGTGGCTTCGTTTCGTCAATATTCAAAAGGTCGTAACGCAACATCGAGCCAAATCCATTGGACTCGATTTCATTGACGCTCTTCCTGATTTGCATAACAAAGTCACCTTGCGCACTTGGCAATGCAAATATAAATCTCAGATAGCGATTACGGGACAGAGCTGCAGCAGCTTGGTTGCGTTCATAACCAAGTTTTCGAACCGCCTCTTCAACTGCGGTCTTGGTCTTACTAGCGACACCGGGTCTATCGTTGAGAACTCGATCGATGGTTGCCAAGCTGACACCTGCTGCACGAGCTAAATCTTTGGTGGTTGGCTTCACTTTCCCTGAATTTCCCCGACAATCTGTGACCAAATCATAATTGAGGTACGAACCTCAGTAAAGTGGTTGACATGAGGTACGTACCTCAATTAGTTTGTTAGGGTCGGGGCGTATAGAATGCGATCCACATCCTAACCAAATCGAGTAAGCCGATTTACAAAAATAAAAGGAGTAATCATGAACGTTAAAACAGGAGTCAAAGTAATCGCGGGCGCTGTCATGGCTGGAGCGATCCAGACGGCAGTAGCAGATGATTTAACTTTGTGCTGGGCATCGTGGGATCCAGCAAACGCTTTGGTCGAGTTAAGTAAAGACTTCGAAGCAGAGAGTGGCCACAAAATGAGCTTCGAGTTCGTTCCGTGGCCAAACTTCGCGGACAGAATGTTGAATGAATTGAATTCCGGAGGTGGCTTGTGCGACTTGATGATTGGCGACAGCCAGTGGATCGGTGGTGCGGCAGAGAACGGACACTATATAAAGTTAAACGATTTCTTCGCTAAAGAAGGGATCGATATGGGCGATTTCATTCCCGCGACAGTCACTGGTTACTCTGAGTGGCCGAAGGGGACACCCAATTATTGGGCTTTGCCGGCATTTGGGGATGTAGTTGGCTGGACTTACCGTAAAGACTGGTTCGAGCGTCCTGAACTTCGGAAGGAATATAAGGCAAAATACGGGCGCGATTTAGATGTGCCGAATAATCTCGACGAATTGAAAGATATTGCTCAATTTTTCCAAAAAAGAAAAATCGACGGCAAAACGGTCTATGGAGCTGCAATTTACACAGAGCGCGGATCCGAAGGGATCACGATGGGTGTCACTAACGCGCTTTACAATTACGGGTTTGAGTACTCGAACCCTGCCAAACCTTATGACTTGAAGGGATTTGTTAATTCAAAGGAGGCTGCGGCTGGGCTAGAATATTATAAAGAACTCTATGACACAGCCACGCCTCCCGGTTCCTCAAATTGGTACATGGGTGAAAACATCGATGCCTACAAGTCTGGTCAGGTCGCGCTGCAAATGAACTTCGCATTCATTTGGCCAGGCGTCGAGGCGGACCCAAATGTTGGTGGGGGAAAATCAGGCTACTTCCCCAACCCTCCTGGTCCAGGCGGTCATTTTGCACAACTTGGCGGCCAGGGTATTTCTGTGGTCGCGGCCTCGGATAAGCGAGAAGCGGCGCTGGAGTACATTAAGTGGTTCGCTCAAAAGAAGGTCCAAGATAAGTGGTGGAAAGCTGGTGGTTATTCAGCCCTTAGGGCCGTTGTTGAAGATCCTGGCTTCGTATCCAGTCAGCCATACGCAAAAACATTCTTAGATTCGATGGCCATTGTTAAGGATTTCTGGGCGGAGCCAGCTTACGCTGATCTGTTGCTCCCAATGCAAGAACGCATTCACGATTACGTCATTGCAGGAAAGGGTACCGCCCAACAGGCTCTGGATGGACTGGTCAAGGATTGGACAGAAGTTCTTCAGGATGAGGGTAAACTCTAAGGGATAATACCAAAGCGGGGTTGCACCTCATTCGTGCTTTGCAACCCCGTTTTGGCTCAAATCTGTCAAAGAATATGATCTGAAGGAGCTGAAAGTGTTGAAGCTTTTGGTTAACAAACTCGCCCTTAAGACACCCCGAGGTGTTTCAAAACATGTCAGGGGATTGTCAGACAAAAAATTGGCGTGGTTGTTTGTCAGTCCGACGATCATCTTACTTTTAGCAATCAATATCTTTCCATTGCTATGGACGATTTATCTGAGTTTCACCAATTATCGTGTAAACAGGCCAAATAGGGACGTAAAGTGGATCGATCTAAGAAATTACGAACGGATTCTTAGTGACAGCGATATTTGGCAGACAATGCAAGCGACCGCGCATTTCCTCGTTTCGACGCTCGTAATACAAGTGCTTATCGGATTTACTTTGGCGTTCCTCATCAATAAGAAATTTAAGGGGAATGATCTTCTGACCACGCTTATCGTGCTTCCAATGATGTTAAGTCCGGCTGTTGTCGGAAACTTCTGGACCTTCCTTTATCAGCCCCAGATCGGGCTCTTCAACTATGCGATAAGTTTTTTCTCGGGTGTTGATGCTAGCTCTTTCTCCATGATCGGGGACGTGCATCTCGCGCCATGGGCGATAGTAATCGTGGATACATGGATGTGGACACCGTTCGTTATGCTTATTTGCCTTGCTGGGTTACGATCGATCCCAGATTCAATATACGAGGCAGCTGAGTGCGATAGAGCTTCTCAGTGGCGCCAGTTCTGGACAATCACGATCCCCATGGTCCTGCCGTTTTTGATGCTTGCAGTTCTCTTCAGGGGGATTGAAAACTTTAAGATGTTTGACTTGGTCGTACAGTTAACAGGGGGAGGTCCTGGCAGCTTGACGACACTCTCGTCGATTGATCTTAAACGTGAAGCGTTTGAGAAATGGAAGACGGGGTACTCGTCAGCCTATGCGGTGATCTTGTTCGTGACGGTTTTCGGTCTGGCCTCAATATACGTCAAAGCTCTCAATAAGGTGAAAGACCGATGAGTTTTTCAGTCACTGCTCCATCTCCACGGACTAAACTCATATCCGGGCTAATCGTTGGTCTCTACGCGTTGGTTACTCTGGCTCCACTTCTTTGGATCATAGCTACCGGCTTCAAGTCTGGCCAGGATTCGATCCACTACCCTCCGAAGGTTCTGTTTGAGCCAACCATGGAAGGGTACGTCAATCTATTTACCACCCGGACAAGGATCCCGTCAGATCAGCCACCAAAAGACACAACATCGATGACATGGTATGAAGAGATCGTTTATAAAAAAGGCGAGATAATTGCCGAGCCCTCAAAGTATGGCGAAAGATTTTTGAATTCGACTGTCATCGGGTTTGGTTCAACCGCTTTATGTATGTTTTTGGGGACGATTGCGGCATATGCCTTTAGTCGCTTCAAGGTCCCTCTCAAGGACGACCTTTTATTTTTCATTCTTTCAACCAGAATGATGCCGCCCATCGCTGTAGCCATACCCATATTTTTGATGTTCAAAAATTTGGGTTTGAACGATACATATTTTGGCATGATCATGCTCTACACAGCCGTAAACCTCTCGTTATCGGTCTGGCTCCTGAAAGGATTCATGGACGAGATTCCAGTTGAATACGAGGAGGCGGCACTAATTGACGGTTACACAAGGTTTGAAGCATTTATCAAGGTAGTCCTGCCCCAGGCCATTACGGGAATCGCCTCAACCGCGATTTTTTGTCTGATTTTCGCTTGGAATGAATATGCTTTCGCCGTCCTTCTGACCTCTGGAGATGCGCAAACTGCGCCCCCGTTCATTCCAACGATTATTGGTGTAAGTGGTAAGGATTGGCCCGCCGTTGCAGCTGGAGCAACCCTGTTTCTGGTGCCCGTTATGGTATTTACCGTTCTCCTACGGAAGCACTTGCTCCGAGGCATCACATTTGGGGCGATCCGAAAATGAAACAATTTGTTAAGGGTTTAATTTCGTTCCAAAGAAGTCCATGGGAAGCAGTTGCTTCGGTCT
Source organism: uncultured Gammaproteobacteria bacterium (assembly GCA_913042205.1). Lineage (GTDB taxonomy): Bacteria > Pseudomonadota > Gammaproteobacteria > Pseudomonadales > Litorivicinaceae > HIMB30. The sequence continues at coordinate 34,662 of CAJWIY010000013.1, read as the reverse complement.
TGATAGCGCTGGGCGTTTTGATGCTTATGCAGCCGTTTTATTTGGTTATTTTTACCTATTCTTTTTCGGTGATTTTGACTGGAACCGTCATGTATCTCATCTGCAGTCATTTTAAGGACTAGACCGATGGCTGAAATTGAGATTAAAAATCTTCGTAAAGAATTTGATGAGTTTGTCGCGGTCGAAAATTCTACTTTTAAGGTAGAGGACGGTGAATTTTTTATGCTTCTTGGGCCTTCGGGGTGCGGGAAAACTACCACGCTTAGGATGATGGCCGGACTAGAATTGCCAACTTCGGGACAGGTGCTGATTAATGGCGAAGATGTTTCCTTCAAGCGCGCTCGCGATCGTGATATCGCATTCGTGTTCCAGATGTACGCCTTATACCCTCATTTAAATGTTAGACAGAACCTTGAGTATCCATTGAGGAGCCAAGGTAACCCTGCGTCGCTGATTCATGAAAAAGTAGCCGAGGTCTCCAAGATTTTGAAGATAAGCCACCTGTTAAGTTCGCCAGTCGGTCGGCTATCAGGCGGGGATCGACAAAGAGTCGCGCTTGGGCGAGCTATAGTGCGGGACCCATCGGCCTTTTTTATGGACGAACCATTGGGTGCATTGGACGCTGAATTCCGCGAAGAAATGGCTGAAGAGTTAAGGGCCCTTCATGACCGAATGGGAGCTACCACAATATACGTGACCCACGACCAGTTGGAAGCGATGCAGATGGGCGACAAAATTGTCGTGATGAACCATGGTGTGATCGAACAATTTGGCGCACCGCAGGAGATTTATGATTGGCCAGCCACTAAATTTGTAGCGGACTTCATAGGGTTTCCGGCCATGAATTTCCTGCCCCTAGGGCATCACAAAGTCAGTGTCGGTAACACGTTTGTAGCCTACAAAGATTATCAAATAGACGTCCCCGCTTGTTTGGAGGAATTTGACGGAAGTTTAGACGTTGGTGTTCGACCTGAACATATAAGACTGTCGCGTGAACCTGGGGGTATACCAGCGACCGTTGTGGCTTCTGAGTACTTGGGAACTACGCAAATCGTTTCGGTAGAAATTGATCAAGCGATCTTGAAGTCCCGAGTTTCTTCGACAGAAGAATATTCCGTTGGATCGTCAATCAACCTGATTTTTGATTATCGAAGTATCTCGCTTTTCGATCATTCGTCCGGCAGAGCTTTGCAAAGTGAGGGGAATCGGGAGGTGCTTGCTTGTGGCTAACATCCTAGTTCAGAAGCTGACCAAAAGCTTTGGTGACAATCTTGCTCTTTCAGAAATTGATTTGGCCATCCCTAATGGTTCTTTCGTTGTCTTGTTAGGCCCTACTGGCGCCGGGAAGACTACATTACTGCGGTTGATATCGGGTTTGGAGCGGCCAGACTCTGGGCGTGTATTTATCGACGACACAGACTGCTCCGGGCAAACGCCTGCCGAACGAAATGTGGCAATGGTGTTTCAGCAGTATTCGCTGTATCCGCACATGTCGGTGAGAGAGAATCTTGCTTTTCCATTGAAATCTCGAATGCTCTCTGTGACCGAGTCCGAAATTAATCAAAAAATAGAGACTATTGCTCAGACTCTGAGGATCGATCACAAGCTGTCTAACAAGTCGACCGAGCTGTCTGGCGGGGAGATGCAAAGGGTCGCAATTGGTAGGGCATTGGTTCGGAATCCTAACATTTATCTGATGGATGAGCCCCTCAGCTCCCTCGATGCAAAACTGAGATCTGAGCTACGTGTTGAACTCACGCGGATCCAGAGAGATATAGGTGGTACTTTTTTATACGTCACTCATGATCAGATTGAGGCGATGACGATGGCGACGCATATTGGAGTCTTGGAAAAGGGCAAATTGATCCAATTCGGAACGCCCAAAGAGGTATATGACGATCCTTCATCTGTAAGCGTGGCTGCTCGTTTGGGTCAACCTAGAATAAATATTCTTGACGCATCTGTTTTTCCAGGAAGTCCCAAAAAGGCCAAGTTAATCGGTTTTAGACCTGAACAATTAGAGCTTGGTGGTGGAGGGTTAGACACTTTCGTGAAGCGGGTCGAGCGTTTGGGTGATCAAACCCGCCTTCATTTAAGTCTTGGCGAATTGAGTATTGTCACAGTGACCGATCCGCATACGGATTTGAAGGCTGGCGATTCGCTATCAATCAAACCAAAAGATCCTTTCTTTTTTGATTCAGATGGAAAACGAATTTAATACGAGGACAATAAAATGCAGTTATTTATTAACGAAAAAAATAACGTAGTAACTGAAGCTATTGACGGCCTAATCCAGGGATCGTCGGGAAGATTGTCACGGCTCGATGGGTATCCTCATATCAAAGTGGTTGTGCGAAGCGATTGGGATAGAAGCAAGGTAGCCTTAATTTCGGGTGGGGGATCAGGACATGAACCCTCCCATGCCGGATTCGTGGGCCAAGGTATGCTCACGGCCGCGGTTTGTGGCGATGTCTTTGCATCTCCGTCTGTTGATGCTGTTCTGGCCGCGATCCTCGCGGTGACCGGACCGCAAGGCTGTCTGTTGATTGTGAAGAACTACACGGGAGATCGATTGAATTTTGGTCTTGCGGCGGAGCGTGCAAGAAGCATCGGACTTAAAGTCAGTATGGTCGTGGTAGATGACGACATTGCATTACCCGATATACCTCAACCAAGAGGATTAGCTGGAACACTGTTTGTCCACAAAATTTCTGGAGCGATGGCGGAAGAGGGAGCGTCTCTCGAGACCATTACAGCTGTAACAGAAAGGATCATCGCTAAAGTTAAAACAATTGGCTTATCACTTGACACGTGTCTTGTTCCGGGATCTGAAAAAATTGACAGAATTCCATTTGGATGCGCCGAATTAGGTCTTGGCATACACGGGGAGGCAGGCATCGAGCAAATAAGTTATTCAGGTGTCAAAGCCGCGGTCTCGGTTATGATTGATAAACTCGATCAGAGCGTTGGACAGGGCGAATTAGTCGCATTGATCAACAATCTTGGTGGGGTTTCTAATCTCGAAATGAGTATCGTGGCCAACGAAGTCTTCAGTTCACAACTCGGTGATCGCCTATCTTGGGTGATAGGACCTTCTTGTCTGATGACCTCGTTAGATATGAAAGGATTTTCAATCACGGTGTGCCCAGTTAATGCTGAAGAACTGCAATATTTACGGACATCAGTGGGGCTTTTTTCGTGGCCCGGATGTAACTCGGTTGACCCAGAAAAGGTAGTTGAAATGCCAGACGGTCTGCGAGCAGAGCCACCGGTACCATCTGCCCACTCACAGACCAAAGAGCTGATCGTGGGTTGTTGTGAGGTCCTGATTGACTGCGAACGCGAGCTTAATACCTTGGACGCGTTTTCAGGCGACGGGGATACAGGTTCCACGTTGGCAGGGGCTGCACGAGCACTGATTTCTAAAGTCGACGAGCTTCCGCTTGCTGATCACACACAGCTGTTTAGGGCGTTAGGTCAGGAATTGAGTCAAACGATGGGCGGTTCATCTGGCGTTCTTTTGGCGATTTTCTTTGCGGCTGCAGGGGATTCTCTGTCAAATGGTTCCGATATCCCTAATGCACTCATTGATGGTCTGAAGCGGATGAAGGAGATTGGTGGCGCCGAGTTGGGAGACAGATCGATGGTAGATGCGCTGGAACCGGGCTTGAAAGCGATCGTTAACGATGCTGATCCTGCGAAAGCGGCACGTGAGGGCGCAGAAGGTACCGCGAAAATGGTGAGAGCGAGAGTTGGTCGAGCCACCTATCTATCGGCTGATCAACTGCAAGGAAACAAAGATCCAGGCGCAGAGGCCGTGGCTAAGCTTTTTGAGTATCTTGCAAAGCGCCACTGAGGTTTCACCATAGTTTCATTTGTGGGACAAATGCGGCTCCCGGAAAAAACTCCAAACCTAGGTCGGGCATTTTTAGGCATTCTTAAGATGCACTGCTATTTGTTTTACGCCGAAGATTTTTGGCGATCAACTTCAATTCAGTCGGTTAAGAATTGGTCACCGATTGCACTTCATCCATTCGCAGTGGGAGTAAAATAATAGTGCGCTGGTTATTTTTTATTCTCTGGATCTACTCGTTAGGAGTCGCGGCAGAGGCACGTATCGGTCTGGGCTCATGCTTTAACCAGGAAAAAAATCATTCCATTTGGAACGCAATCGGTAATGCGGACCTCGATGGATTTTTGTTTCTGGGCGACAACGTCTACGCCTCCCGCGGATTTAGTCGAGATCGCCTCATGTCTGCCTACGCGAAAGCAGATGCTGTCATCCCCTGGGACCGGCTTGGGTTTATTCAGGCCACGTGGGATGATCATGATTTTGGTCAAAATGATGGCGGAGCAAGTTTCAGTCAAAAATCATTAAGCCTCAGCTTGTTTTGGCAGTTCTTTGGCCCCCGAATGGAGGCCGCACAGGTTGCACCCGATGGTGTTTATAACGTGGCTATACGCACTATCGAAGGCCATGAAGTGCAATTTATTGCCTTGGATACGAGATCATTTCGCGGGCGGCTCAAGCCGACCTTGGTTCGTGACAAGCCGGGTGCAGAGCGGTATGTGCCAAACTCTGATATCGATCAGTCGATGCTTGGCGAAGCACAGTGGAAGTGGTTTGAGGAGCAGTTACAGATACCCGCCGATATTCGGATCGTAATGAGCTCGATTCAGGTAATAGCCGAGGGCCACGGTTGGGAACGCTGGGGTAATCTCCCTCATGAACGCAAACGCTTGCTCGATCTGTTACGTCGACGCTCTCAGGGTGATGTGCTTTTAGTCTCCGGCGACCGTCACATAGGCGGTATTTATCAGATCGAACACGCGGGAGAGCGTTTTACAGAAATCACCTCAAGTGCTCTAAACATGGCGTGGACCCGATCTGATGAATACTTACCTAACCAAATTGGGGCACCGGTTAGGGAGGACCATTTCGCGGTGCTTTCTATTAATAACGACGGGCTAGACAAGGTTGTTTGGCATGATAATACGGGTTCACCAATTACGTCTTTTAAACTCAATTAACGGACTTTGGGTTAAAGACCGCTGGCCATGTTTCAAGCCCCTTACGCTCAACTTTTTACACCTAAATTTACAGTGGTGTAGTGAACATAATGAGGGTCTGATATCTTTAATTGAAAGCAAATTACAATTGCACGGAGTAAATAATGATTACCGGAACATACGCATCTTTACTGGCGCTATTGTTGGTGACTCTATCCTGCCGGGTGATCGCTTTAAGGGGTACGCCCATATTTAAATGGTTCGCTTTCGGTAACGATGGTGAAGAAAGCCTCCGGCGGGCCATCAGGGGCCACGGTAATTTGATCGAATATGCTCCGATTTTCCTGATTCTTATGCTGGTCGCTGAAACGGGCGGACTTAAAGAAACCGCCCTCCATAGCTATGGGATAGTCTTCCTCGTTGCCCGATTGATGCACGGTTTGTGCTTCGGATTCCTTAAGCACAGCCCGATTCTCAGGGTCGGTGGTACCGCGTTAACGCTTGGGTCTATATTAGGTCTAGCGGTTCTAGTGTTGATGCGTTATGCCGCCTAGAACAACGAAACAGCTGGGTACCTGCGATAGATCTTATCCGTCACTCGTGCATGGGCAGCCTAGAAGATCATAGCATGGGCATTTGTGGCCGGAATCGAGCTATCAGTGTACGCTCTAATAGCTTTAAAGAAAACAGGACTAGGAATGACGGATATCCCAGAAGAGGAAGTAGCATCCAGACCCGTAGGGATGGCGATCTTACTCGGTCTCCTGACCGGGTGTCTCTCACACGAGCTGTTTCTGAGCTACGCACCAGAGTACCTTTGGTTCTCGGTAGCGGCCTTTATTCCGGGGTTCTATTTTTTGCGGATTTGGATTAAGGGCAAGCTGAAGTCTATGAACGTAATCGAGTCTGATGATTTGACTATTTCACGAAAATTGGGTGGAAGAGTATCCTACTCCGAGTCTTTTGCTAACGTTTGTACGTTGGTCTTCTCGGTTTGTTTTTTGATCATCACCTTGGGCGGTAATCTCATAGCGATAAGCTTTCCAGAAGAATCAGCATCAATTTTTGATCTGATTGATTTGGTAGATCGCGTTGTGCTTTAGAATGAGCATCTGTTTAGGTTTACAGGTGTGTTATGGCGCCTCCTGACTAACTGATTTTTCGTCCCCGAATTCAACCCAGCCAGAAAACTTAAGGTCAATAGTCTTTGTCGATGGATGAATCTTTGTCCTGAGACGTGCCGCAATCTTTTACTGCCGACGCGTGCAGGTTAGGCTACTTATCAGGCGCATAATATTTGGAGATCGCGATGCAGTTGCACCCTAAGCATGTAGGGCCAGTAGTTATGAGTTTTATGGTGGTCTTTTTTGTTACTGGTTTTATCACTTGGTTAAACGTTGGTCTTAGCGATGATTTTGTCTCGCGGTGGGTTAAAGGTTGGTTGTTCGGTTGGCCGATTGCTGCATTGGCCGTGATTTATCTGGCACCGCTCGGGGAGTCTATTACCAAATTTATAATAACAAAATTTTCTTAAAATCCATTGTCTTTAATCGTTAGTGATTGTCCTCTGGTAATTCCCGGATTTAAATTGTGTAAAAGATTTTGGATGGGGTGGATTATAGGCAAAAATTGTGAAGACCATATTTTTGACCGGTGCGACAGACGGGATAGGTTTCGTTGCGGCCCAACAGCTTGGAGCTCAGGGGCACCGGCTTTTCATCCATGGACGAGACCCACAGAAACTTGAGCACGCATCAAGGAAGATAGCCGGAGTGCTCGAGACATATCTTGCAGACCTCTCAAATTTGGAGGAGGTGACGTTGATGTGTCAGGAGATTAAAAAAAGTGTTAACCGGCTGGATTCGGTGATTAATAACGCCGGCGTTTTAAAGACCAGCCAGACGCGTACCACGTCGAATCGTGATATTCGTTTTGAGGTCAATACAGTAGCACCGTATCTGATTACTCGTGAGCTCTTGCCGATAATTAATAGTGACGGCATTGTGATCAACCTCTCTTCCGCGGCACAGCGGCCTGTCGACATGAGGGCGTTGCGGGAGTTTAGGGAGATGAGCGATATGGAGGCCTACGCACAGAGTAAGCTTGCGATTACCGCATGGTCCCTTGCAATGGGGCGAGAATTTAAGGGTGGTCCCTCTGTTGTAGCGGTCAATCCGGGATCACTACTTGCAACGAAAATGGTTAAGGAGGGGTTTGGGATCGAAGGAAATGACGTCAACATTGGTTCTGACATATTGGCTCGGTTTGTGAACGATCCCGAATACTCGAAGCGAACCGGTGAATATTTTGACAACGATTCCGGTCGTTTTGCTTCCATTGACGAGGCTGCAACTAACGATGCATTCATAGATGAGTTGATCAAAGAGTTGGATCGGATCATTGCTGAAGCTAGTCTAAATTCCAGGTGATTTGTCCCGTCTACGAGGTCGATGAACGTGTAGGCGTCCTGATTGCTGTTTCAAGCTTGTGAAATGATTGCGGCGCGATACGCGCTTTTATTTCAGTTGTGACTGAATTATTGTTCTGAAGATGAACGATGTAGACTCGCGGTATGCATAAATTAGGCTTATGTATCTCTGTGATTGTGATGCTCTCTGGGTGCCAACAGTCAACAAAACCTGTGAGTCCGGCGGCAGAGGTTTTTAGCGTAGTCCAGACGGGAGACGACAGCCATCTGTCGGTGGTCATGGATACTGCAGACGCGATTCATTTAGAGCGCCGGGTGGGCATCGGTTCACCAAAATACCGAGTCGAGCGACTTATCGGTAAGACGCGCGCCGAGGCCATTGAAATGATCCTTGAAGACCTTGCCTCAGATCGTCGAATATTCGGGGAGTTACCTGCTTGGTTGAGCCATCCGAACATAACTTTTTTGGATAACTCCTGGCGATATTGTCATCGATTGTCGTCGCAGGTGCGTATTGGTGACGTAGAGACCCGATGGATGAATAACATTCTGACCTCGGAGGCACCTGCGCACGAACGGTTGGTACTTCTTTTTAGCAACATCTTTGTTAGTGACTATAAGACCTATCAATCCGCTGAAACGTACGCACAACATCATCAGGTTATTAGAAAGCATTCTGTTGGGAACATGCGCGACTTTCTTGCCGCGGTTTTGCAGGACCCGGCGGTTCTTGTTTATCTAAACAATGATCTGAATACGCGAGCGAACATAAACGAGAACCTGGCGAGGGAGTACCTAGAGTTGTTTACTCTTGGTGAGGGAAACTACACGGAACAAGACATCAGAAACCTTGCCTATGTGTTGGCGGGAGAATCTGTCAATCCAATTTCGCAAAAATATCAGCAATTCAGATCGGCGAAATCTTCGCTCAACAGACTGGTTCTTGGGCGAGAAATCAAGAGGCCTATCGAGGCGGTGGACCTCGTGTTGCAGCAACCAGCCCACGCACGTTTCTTGGCAAAAAAGTTTTACCGTGAGTACATCAGTTTAAATGTCCCCAGTGAAGAAACGGTGGAGAAAATAGCTGCTAGGTATTTTAAATCTAATTTCGAGATAACAGATCTGCTGCGCGGGACTCTATCGACGCCAGATTTCTGGGCGGAAGAGAATCGTTTGGGTTTGATTAAAGATCCCGTCGACATCATCCTAGGTTCTCTCCGGACACTAGGCTATGACAACACGTCGGAATACGACACGAGAGACTTCAGCGCGCTCTTTACGAGGATGAATTACTCACTGCTTGATCCACCGAATGTCGCCGGTTATGAGGGCGGGATGTCCTGGGTGGATGGTGGTCTCTTCAATACACGCAAAGAGGTTTTAAGTCGTTTGTTACTCGACGATGACTTTGATTTTGATTTTGAGAACAAAAGACAGCTTTTCTTGGGCTTCCAGGCCGATGAACGGAAACGGTTGGCAAAATATCGTAGGAAACTGCATCGAGTTAAGACACGTGCGCATCCTGAACAACTTATTATCGAGGCGGCGGTCTTCGATTCAGTCTCAGAAGATATGAAGAAGAGACGGCACCCAAAAATGACCCTTAATCTTGTGGGGGTACACCTCGGTGATAAGAGCTGGGATGGGATGAACATACGGATAGGGCTAAATAAAAAGCATAACTACGCGAACGTTTCGTTCTATGAAAATAGCTGTAGCCCAGCCTGTATTTCGAACTTTAAAAAGGGCTATGATTCTGATTGGCGCGGAGTCAGAGGCTTTGAAGTGTCGCCTTTCCAGAGTGGCGGGCCCAAACCCTGGTTGAAGGAGCGGTGGGCATCGATATCTGGGCAGGATCGGTTGCTCCTCAGACGGTTGTTCCAGTTGGTGCACCTACTTCCAGATTCGGTGGGTAACGGGCGCGTATTCCACAGAGGAGGGCCGGAGAATGAGAGTGCGTGGATGGACTGGCTGACGAGTCAGCGATCTAGGGCCCCGTTTAATGACTTAAAAGATGAGGACGGGAAGGTGTTGCCACCTGTTATACTTCTCAAGCAGGATCGCAAACAGGGTGGACTTTGCGGCCACGTGCTATCAAGCAGGGCCCACAGTTCGTGGTCTCGGCCTATTGAAGGTATTTCCCAGCAGCTCTCGGTCAGCGCTAACAGAACCGACGACTGGATCTCTGCACAGTTGCCCGAGGGGTTACTGGGATCGGGAGCCAACGCGTTGGAGCGATTAGTTTTATCAGACAGTTTTCAATTGAAGTGAGGGCTTTGGCATGGACAGGAGAGAATTCTGCTTAAACGCATTTCTTGCGTCTGCTGCACTCTCGGCACCCAGAATCTGTGGCGCCTCTGGTGACATCGATGGTCACATTATCTTGGTCGAGCTTACAGGCGCCAATGATGGGTTGAATACCGTCGTACCATTTAAAAACGATCGTTACTACTCTTTGCGTCCGGAAATTGGCATCCCAAAAAAGGACGTCCTCTCGTTGGATAACGATCAGGGTCTTCATCCCTCTTTGGTGGGAATCAGATCCTTATATGAGTCCGGTGATTTGCGGATCTTTCAAAACGTTGGGTATCCCGAACAGATACAAAGCCACTTTCGTTCTATCGAGATTTGGGAGCGCGGTGGCGATGGGCGAGCAAATGGCAGAGAGGGTTGGTTGGTTAAGCAGCTAGCGAGATTGGGTGTCGATCGTTTCGATGCGCCCGGCATCTATCTTGGGGGAACAGGTAATATTTTTGCTGGCGGTAAGCATTATCTGGGGCCGCATTCAATCGGTAAGATCCTGTCGTCTAAGGACCAAGGTACCTCGATAGGCAAGTCTTCTGTATCCGCAAGAAATGCGCTTCTCGCGTCGATTCAGCAGTCCCAGAAAAACCATAACAGGCGGGCCACGTCTATTGCATCGAAACTCCAAGCCGACAAGACGATGTTTAGAGTTCGTGGGAGACAATTGGGGGGACAATTGAGGACCGTTTGCAATTTGATCAGTGCAAACGTTCAGATACCCGTCTTCAAGGTAACGCTCGGTAGTTTTGATACCCACGTGAATCAGAGAAATCAGCACCGTAATTTGCTTCGTGAGCTTGACGAGGCCCTGACAGACACAGTCGCCGCACTCAAACGAATCGGAGTGTGGGATAGAGTTTCGATCATCACCTACTCTGAGTTTGGTAGACGGGTGGCGGAAAATGGTGCGCGTGGCACAGATCATGGTACCGCTGCTCCACACTTTTATATCAGTGGTCACGTCAGAGGTGGTATCCATGGTGGTATGGCTGATCTCGAAAAATTGAAAAAGGGAGACCTGATCTTTAAGACAGATTACCGATCAGTTTTCGAGTTTGCGTTACGGCACCATCTAGGGATTGATCGGAATATTTTCTCTGAGTTTAGGAGCATTGAGTCCTAATGCTCACGCGTGTTTTTGTCAGTCGATAAAAACAAGAAGTGTGCGGTTAATCTGTTTTCCCCTCTGGATCCCTCGTCTCAGGCTTAAGTTTACGGCCGATCTCCCGGAGTGCCTCTATCTTAGCAGGGTCTCCTTGATCTTCATCACGCAGCTCTCTTTCTAAATCGGATCGATTCCATGCGGTCTGGTAGCGGCCGATCCGTGTAAGTTTTTCGTCACTCATTTCTGCTCGCCCTAAAATCCCCGTCAAATTGTATTCGTTCACCAACAAAACTGTAAATGAGGGCTTGTCTATTGATTAAAAAGAGGGCATCTTTACAGGGTCCTGAGATCGTCGAGGTTTCAGCAGGGAAGCATTAGAACAAAGACGTTCAATCTGGACGATCTCCAATAATTAAAACAACTGGAGATTACCATGATCCCTCCTAGCTTTGAGTATCATCGCCCGTCCACAGTTGAGGAAGCTGTTGGCTTGTTGTCGAGCCTCGGGTCTGAAGCAAAAATACTGGCGGGTGGCCATAGCTTGCTACCAATGATGAAGCTCCGTTTCGCGATGCCCGAGCATCTTGTCGACATCAACAGAATATCAGAACTGAGCGGCGTATCAGTCGTCGGTGATAATATTACTATTGGAGCGATGACGACTGAAAACGCCGTTATAGCAGACCCAATCTTGAACGAGAAAGTTCCCCTCCTTCCTGAGGCAGCGAAATTGATTGCCGACCCACAGGTCAGGAATCGCGGCACCATCGGCGGCGATATTGCTCATGGAGATCCTGCGAACGATCATCCGGCCCTTGCACTCGCCTGTGACGCGGTGATGACTGTCGTGGGGCCAGCCGGCGCACGTCAGATCCCTGCGTCAGAATTTTTCCTTGGAACCTACTGGACCGCGCTGAATGATGACGACATATTGACCGCCATCACGGTCAAGGCTTTCCCAGACGGGGCAGGTTATTCGTATCGAAAACTGAAGCGCAAAACAGGTGATTGGGCCACAGCCGCATGTGCAGTTGTCGTTGCTCTGTCAGGCGGCAAAGTTTCCCACATCCGGATCACACTAACCAATCTGGGACCGACGGCGATTCGTGCTCATGACGCGGAGGCGGTCCTTTCGGGTCAGGCAGTGACTGATGAGTTGATAAAACACGCGGCCGAGAAAGCGATGGCAATTTGTGATCCTGCAGAGGATCTACGGGGTGATGTTGAATATAAAACAGCGATGGCGGGACAGATGGTCCAGCGTGCCATCGCGGAGGCGCTCTCTAGAGCAAACTAATTGAATAAGGATGTGAACAATGGCAAAGCAAATAGTAAAGATGACACTCAATGGTCAGCAGGTCGAGCAATTGGTAGATAGTAGGACTCTGTTGGTTCATTTCCTCAGAGAGCAAATGAATCTGACGGGCGCACACATTGGTTGCGAGACCAGTCAATGCGGGGCCTGCACGGTCGATATTGATGGCGAGAGCGTCAAAGCTTGCACGCACTTGGCGGTCCAATGCGACGGTTCGGATGTGAAGACGGTAGAGGGACTCGCAGAAAATGGCGTCTTGCACCCTGTGCAAGAGGCGTTTTATGAGGAGCATGGACTACAATGCGGCTACTGCACACCCGGAATGTTGATGCGCTCCTATCGATTCCTCCAGGAGAATCCCAACCCAACTGAAGATGAGATTCGTACCGGAATCAGCGGCAATCTATGTCGCTGTACCGGGTACCAGAACATTATAAAAGCCGTGCAATCTGCGGCGACGAAATTGCAAGATAAGGAAACGGCCTCGGCCTGATCGGGAGAACCATATGAACGCACCAGTAAAGACACCTGAAGAGCGACAGGCCGAACTGCAGGGTATGGGAGACTCGCGACTTCGTAAAGAAGACGCGCGCTTCATACAAGGGAAAGGTCAGTACTGCGATGACATCAAATTACCTGGCATGCTGCACATGGATATTGTCCGGTCACCGATAGCTCATGGTCGAATCAAAAACATAAAAAAAGACGATGCACTTGCGATTCCGGGCGTGCATGCTGTACTTACGGCCGATGACTTAAAACCTCTCAATCTCCATTGGATGCCAACCTTAGCCGGCGACGTTGCGGCAGTCTTGGCGGACGAAAAGGTCCATTTTCAAATGCAGGAAGTTGCGATTGTGATCGCCGATGACCGTTATATTGCAGCCGATGGTGTAGAGGCAGTTGAAGTTGAATATGAAGAACTGCCTGTGGTGATGGACCCTTACGCTGCCCTCGAGGCCGATGCGCCTGTTCTAAGAGAGGATCTTGCCGGCAAAAATGAGGGCGCCCACGGCCCGCGGGAGCATCATAACCATATCTTTACCTGGGAGGCGGGGGATAAGTCAGCCGCCGATGATGTATTCGCATCGGCCCCTGTAACAGTCTCACAACACATGCTCTATCCACGAGTGCATCCATGTCCACTCGAGACCTGTGGCTGTGTGGCTAGTTTCGATCCGATCAAGGGTGAGTTAACTACCTGGATGACCTCTCAGGCACCGCACGTTGTCAGGACTGTGGTCTCAATGCTGAGCGGCGTCCCCGAGTCAAAGGTCCGTATCATTAGCCCAGATATTGGTGGGGGCTTCGGAAACAAGGTTGGTGTCTACCCGGGATATGTGTGTGCGATCGTCTCCTCAATTGTTCTGGGCAAGCCGGTGAAGTGGTCGGAGGACAGAATCGAAAATATTTCCAGCACCGCATTTGCCCGGGATTATCATATGGATGGACACCTCGCCGCGACGGAAGATGGAAAAATTTTGGGTTTAAAGGTTGACGTTGTCGCCGATCACGGCGCGTTTGACGCGTGTGCGGACCCAACAAAATTCCCCGCAGGTCTCTTCCATATTTGCTCAGGAAGTTATGATATTTCGGCCGCGCACTGCAGTGTGAAGGGCGTGTATACCAATAAGGCACCCGGTGGAGTGGCCTATCGTTGTTCTTTCCGTGTGACTGAGGCTGTCTACCTGATCGAGCGAATGGTTGACGTGCTCGCGCAGAAGCTTGACATCGACAAAGCTGAGATACGTCGGAAAAACCTTATCCGTAAGGACCAGTTCCCGTATACCAGTCCGTTCGGGTTCGAGTATGACTCAGGCGATTACCACACCGCCCTTGAGAAAGTTCTCGACGCCGTGGATTACAAAGCCTTGAGGGCAGAGCAACAAGAAAAACGGAATGATCCCAATAGTCCAACGCTGATGGGTATTGGTCTTGTGACCTTTACCGAGGTGGTCGGCGCTGGTCCAACAAAAATGTGCGATATCCTAGGGGTTGGGATGTTTGATTCCTGTGAAATAAGGATACACCCAACTGGTAGCGCGATCGCTCGTATGGGCACTATCACCCAAGGACAGGGACACCAGACGACATACGCACAAATAATTGCGAGTGAGCTGGGCATCCCAAGCGAGGTCATTCAGATCGAGGAGGGTGATACGTCCACCGCTCCCTATGGTCTGGGGACCTACGGGTCACGGTCGACTCCAGTAGCTGGTGCAGCCATTGCGATGGCTGCGAGGAAAATCCATGCGAAGGCCAAAAAGATCGCCGCGCATCTTCTTGAGGTTTCTGAGTCTGACCTCGATTGGGAGATCGATCGGTTTAAAGTTCGCGGTAATGAGGACCAATTTAAAACGATGGCAGACATCGCTTTCGCGGCATACCAGCAGCCGCCAGAGGGTTTAGAGCCGGGTCTTGAAGCGGTACATTATTATGATCCACCGAATTTCACCTACCCGTTTGGTATTTATCTGTGTGTTGTCGACATCGATAAGGGGACAGGCGAGTCATCCATTCGTCGTTTCTATGCGTTGGATGATTGCGGTACCCGAATCAATCCGATGATCATCGATGGCCAGATTCACGGCGGACTAACCGAGGGATTCGCTGTCGCGATGGGACAGCAGATGCCGTTCGATGAGCAAGGGAATCTATTAGGTAATACTTTGATGGATTATTTCTTACCGACTGCGGTCGAGACTCCGGCATGGGAAACGGACTACACAGTAACTCCGTCTCCCCACCATCCTATCGGGGCGAAAGGTGTAGCCGAATCTCCACACGTGGGATCGATACCAACTTTCACCTCAGCCGTCGTCGATGCATTTGCTCACCTTGGTGTAAGCCATATCGATATGCCACATACGTCATATCGGATATGGAAGAAACTAAAGGAAGAAGGTGTTCAATTGTAGGAGAACTGAGTGGAAGTCAAACTCGACAAACGCTACCAATTGGGTGTGTCCTGCGCCAAGGCGTGGGCCATCCTTTCGGATCTGGAAGAGATAGCCTCTTGTATGCCAGGCGCCAGCCTTGGCGAGCGCCTAGGAGATAACGCGTACAGAGGATCGGTAAAAGTCAAAGTCGGACCAGCGACTGCCCAGTTTGGTGGTGAGGTCGCAATTCTGGAGGTGGATGAGGCTAACCGATCCATGACACTGAAGGGTAAGGGCGCTGATAAGGGTGGATCGTCAGCATCCATGGAGCTCGAGGCTGTCATTGAGGATGATGGAAATGGAGAAGCTACTTTGATCGGAAAAGCTGTCGTCATAGTTAACGGCAAGTTCGCACAATTTGGGGGGAGGATGATGGTCCAGGTATCAGACGTCATCTTGAACCAGTTTGTAGATAACTTCATATCTAAGGCGCGGGCACTGGATGGGCCGGATACATTGACAGACTCTTCGGCAACAGCCCTCCAAACCGGTGAGTCTTCCAAAGAACTCAACGGTCTGGGCATCGTCTGGGCGCTACTTAAAAACTGGCTTGGGGGTCTTTTCGGAAAAAATCCTGCTAATTAGCAGTTACCGTCATGGATGCCTTGCAACCAAAAATCAAAAAAATCCGGAGTGATTTATTTCACTCCGGATACTTGTGCGATGAACAGCTCGCGGGTTCAGTATATTTAGCCCTGACTTTGCAGCGTCCACTGTTGATCGAGGGAGATGCAGGGGTTGGAAAAACAGAGCTGGCTCATGCGTTATCAAAAGTAACTTCGCGCAGGTTAATACGTCTTCAATGTTTCGAGGGTCTTGATCATCATGACGCAGTCTATGAGTGGAATTATGGCCGTCAGTTGACCGAGATCCGGCTAGCAGAGTCAAAGTCTGAGTCTGTCGAGTCGGCAACCATCTATTCAGAAGATTTCTTAATTAAGAAACCTATTCTCAGGGCGCTGCAAGATGATACTGGGGCCGTTCTACTTGTAGATGAGATTGACCGATCCGACGAGGCATTTGAGGCTTACCTGTTGGAGGCGTTATCGGAATATCAAGTGTCTATACCTGAACTCGGAACAGTGTCATCGGTAGTAACCCCCGTGGTTATTCTGACCAGTAACGGGACCCGTGACTTATCAGATGCATTGAGACGGAGGTGCCTCTACCACTTTCTTGATTATCCTGATGTCATACGAGAGACCGAAATTTTGCGACTTAAAGTACCTGAGGCGGACTTGAACTTGGTCAACCGGGCGGCGCAATTTGTTAGCGCACTTCGCAAAGAGGACCTGGAGAAAAGACCAGGTATTGCAGAGGCAATCGACTGGCTGAGGGCCCTGACACTTTTTGGCTTGAGAGAGCTTCCCGATGACATTGAAGTAATCAAGCAATCCTTGAGTTGCCTGATTAAAACCGCGCGAGATAGAAGCGATGTCAGTGACGATACGGTTCGAAGAATCATTGGCGGACCCTAGTCTTCCCACAGAACGCATAGTCGAGTTTTGTGACTATTTGCGGGAAAACGGTATCCGAACTTCGATTCAAGATGCTTCGCTCTTAGTTGAAGTACTCGGATTCTGTGATGGACCGCTTACTAGTAGGCGAGTTGAGCAGCTCTGGCGACCAATAATTTGCCAGTCGGTTCAGGAGTGGCGTCTCTGGTCTGGGCTCTTTAACGCGTTTTGGTTTCCACAAACCTTGAAAGGTTCCGTTAAAGTCACCGGCACGACACGTCGGTCGACTACTCTGCAGCAAGCGATTGCGAAATCGAAATCAATGGGTGAGTCAGCACCCGGTGGTCTGCCACAAACCGGTGACAATCCAGCCTGCTCTGACCAAGAAAATATGTCTAAAACAAAACAGAAGGCAACAGGCGGTGCGAGCCTAACAGATCCCTCTACGGAGGATACTGAGACAAATTGGATGCCAGCTGATCTAGCGCTTTTGGAGCGCTGTGCCAGAACAGTGAGGAGCCAACTACTTAATGTACCCACCCGACGCTGGAACGTTTCTGACCGTGGACGATTTTTGAATCTCCGGAAGACCACTCAGAGTATGTTGCGGTTCGGTGGTGATGGAGTGATACCGGCGTGGCAAAAGCAACGGAAAGAGACACCGAATATTGTCATGGCAATCGATGTTTCTCGTTCAATGGAAGCCTACGCAGAATTCTATCTACGTTTAGCGCGGGCATTCTCTCGGTGGCTTCCGATTCGAGTGTTCGTGTTTCATGTGCAGTCTGCCGAGGTAACCGAACTTTTGCTTAAAGATAATCCAAAGATGCACGCTAAAATTAATACGATAGCAGCTGGTTTTCAGGGGGGTACAAAAATTGCGTCAAACCTGAAACGAATTTGTTTCGATGCGGATGGGGCCAGGTTGACTAGGGGAACTCGACTTTGGATATTCTCGGATGGCTACGATACAGACGATCCCACTGCTCTTCATAATGTAATGCGCAGGGTAAGGGGCAAAGGAGGTACCATTGACTGGTTTTATCCGAATAGATCAGTCGCCGGCATGAGTCGTTGTATCCAGTTGATCAAGCCCTTAGTTAATGAATGGCATAGCGCAGCAAATCTTAAGGAAATCCAGAAGTCTGTGACTTCTCTCAAGTGAACGGAGCGGAGAGACATGAACGCACCAAAGATAACAAGTTGGTTGGACGCCCTCAATGCGTTTGAATTGGCCAACCAGCCTTACGTCATAGCGACTGTAATTCGGGCTGAATCCCCCTCTTCAGGGAAACCTGGTGACAAGGCCGTGATCTCACCTGATGGTGATATTTTTGGATGGATAGGTGGTGGATGTGCGCAACCCGTTGTTACGAAAGCTGTGGCTGATGTGTTAAGCGATGGAAAGCCAATGGTCGTGCGGATCTCTCCGTCGACCGGGAAAACGGTTACGGAGAATGGGGTACGTGACGTGCACATGGCGTGTCACTCTGGTGGAAGTATTGAACTTCTAGTCGAGCCAAGACTCCGTCGTCGATCTGTGTTGTTGGTGGGTGCGACTCCCGTGGCTGACAAATTGGAAACTGTTGCACCGATGCTGTCTATACCACTTGTACGTTTTGAGGATGGGACTGACCCGAACGGTCTCTTTGAAGTTGCTGTAGTTGCTACTCAGGGAAAAAAGGATAAAGACGGTCTGAAGCAAGCACTCCGGTACACGGTTGGAAAAATCTACTTCATTGCCAGCTCCAAAAAAGCTAAAAAATTAAAAGAACAACTTATCGATGATGGTGTGATGGAGTCTGATATTAACCGTATTTGTGCGCCTGCAGGTATTGAGATTCACGCTGAAACCGCCGATGAAATCGCGGTGTCGATCCTTGCCAGTATAATCAAGGATACCCGCGAAAAGTTGAGAGAGTTGGCTCGAACAACGACAGGGCAGGTGGCCTGATGGGATGCATTTTAAAAGGTGGGGGTGGTCTCTATAACCGTCTCGCTATCGGCTCGGTAGTTCTCGCGGCTGGTCAAGGTTCAAGATTGGGTTATCTGCCTAAATCACTTATCGAAGTCGGAGGCATCCCCATGATTCGTCGCCAACTAATTGCGCTATCAGGTGCGGGGATCGACGAGGTTGTGGTTGTTCTTGGTCATTACGGTGATCAAATTCGCCCGGTAATTGAAGAGTTTCCCATAACGATAGTAGATCTCCCCGAGAAATCGTGGTCGTCGCAAAGGATCTCGGTCAGGGAGGGAGTGGCCGCTCTACACGGAAAATTAGACGCGGTGCTAGTGGTCCCAAGTGATATGCCTTTGCTTGGTGGTCAGGATTACATAGATCTGATTAGCGCCTTCAAGGGTCGTGAGGATGGGATTTGTATGGCTCGACCGGTTGTAAGCGAGCAACCCGGCAATCCCGTTGTGTTCGACCACTCGATAGTTGACCTCGGTAACAAGTCAAACGATCCGATGTGTAGGAGTTGGTGGAAGCAGCATCCTACTGAGTGCCTTGCGTGGCGTACGGATAATAGTCGCTACGTCGTAGATCTCGATACACCTGAAGATGTGGCCGAAGTAGAGAAGCGTCTTGGACAAAGTTTGCGGATGCCGTGTAACAGTGAGGCCCGTAGTGGAGTCGCTTGAAGTCTGGCCAACCCATATAGGTATCCATCATTACGAGATGGCGTCAAATGTAAACCCTCTCTTTAGAAAAATTTTTCATACGATGCGGGTGACAGATGACTATGACAGCCAAAATAATCCTTTCTATGCCAGCCGAGATGATCTTCTGAATCGTGTGAAACTCAACGAGTGGACTGACTTTGTAAATTTTGGTGTGGCGGCTATTAGAGATTCTGCCAAGCTTGCGAATGTTGGGGTGTGGCCTGAAGGATCGGTTGATTTACAAATTGAAATCAAGGGTATTTGGTTTCAGATTTCGAACGGCGGCGTGCACCATGATATCCATACCCATGGAAACTGCTCGTGGTCTGCCGTTTACATTGTGGACGTTGATGAGCACGAGCGGCGGATTTCGCACCCAAGCTATGGAGCTATGAATGGGGTTACAAGATTCTACAGTCCGCTTTTTGAAAGACTTGGAGGAGCTTATTCTGATTTTGGAAATGCTTATCTGCAGAACGCCACTGCAGATTTTGATCCAATACCCGGTCGTTTGATCATTTTCCCATCATGGTTACCGCATCAAGCTATGCCCTATCAGGGCGATCGCGACCGGGTGATCATCTCATTCAACGCAGGAGTTGGCCGTATTGGTCAGAGTAATGCTCTCTCCGAATACGCTTCATCATGAGAGACAGGATAATGAGTTTCCGCGACAGAGACCTGTTGCAGATTGCAAATCGATGGACAAAAAATGCCGTTGATTTTGCGACCGCGACCGTATTGTCAACTTGGGGTTCGGCACCAAGGGATATTGGTTCGTTCATGGTGGTGAAACACTCTGGAGAGTTCTATGGTTCTGTGTCAGGGGGTTGCGTAGAAAACGCCGTTGTAGTCGCCGCTCAACATGCGATTGAGACCAAATGCTCGAGTCTTATTGAGTTTGGTGTTTCGGATGAGGATGTAATCACCATAGGTTTAGCGTGCGGCGGACAGATACAAATATTGATTGAGCCATCCACCTGTGACCATGGACATTGGGTATCGCAAGCATTTGACAGAATAGAGAAACGAGAACAATCGACGCTTGTCAGGGTTCTCAACCTTGGCCGTGAGAGTGTTAACTCCGTTGCGGACAAAAGATGGTTAACTGCTCGTGATTCAGACTATGGTGCGGAGACTGGGTTTAATCAATCAGGTGAGGTTTTTTTCCAAACATTCAGCGCACAAAAAAGAGTCATCATCATTGGGGGGGTGCACAT
The DNA here is from genome assembly GCA_913042205.1 of uncultured Gammaproteobacteria bacterium. Lineage (GTDB taxonomy): Bacteria > Pseudomonadota > Gammaproteobacteria > Pseudomonadales > Litorivicinaceae > HIMB30. Next base: position 14,220 of record CAJWIY010000013.1, on the reverse strand, counting down.
AGCACAGGCATTGGTCGAGAGTTTGGACTCGCTGGACTTTGAGACCATCATAGTAGATCCGAGAACTGTGTGGGCTAACCCCGACCGCTTTCCCAATACAAAAATTGTAAGTGCGTGGCCCGAGGATGCACTAACCGAAATTGGCATCGATAAGGACACCGCAATTGTCGCATTAACACATGACCCAAAGTTTGATGACAAGGCAATATCCATGGGCCTTAAATCAAGTGCATTTTATGTAGGGGCGCTTGGCGGAACCAAATCCGCTAAAGCTCGCAGAGAAAGGCTACTTGCGGATGGGCTCACAAGCGAAGTGATCGATACGTTGAAAACACCGATTGGCCTCTCTATCGGTGCTAAGGGACCCGCCGAGATTGCCGTTTCTATTGTTGCCCAATTAATTCAGGTTTCTCGGGGTAAGACGTGAGGTTGCTGCGGGTAGAGGTTGATAAGGCGACCGGCCTGCAGCTCGCACATTCACAACTAGGTGCTAGAGGTCGCGTTGCCAAGGCAACAGTTCTAAAGGAATCTCACATAGCCTCACTGGTCGATGCTGGCGTGGCCACGGTTGACGTGGTGGTGCCTGATCCTAACGAAATTGCTGAGGATTTGGTTTCTGAGAGGTTGATTCACTCACTAACGTGGGCCGGATGCGTGTTTAAAAAGGCCAACGGTGGTCGATACAATGTTTATGCCTCACATTCAGGTTTCGTGGACTTTGAGCGGGCTGATATTGATGCGTTCAATGCCCTGTCGGAGGAAATAACCCTCGCGACTTGTCTGCCAGGCGCATCCGTGATAGCGGGCGATCAGATCGCGACATTGAAAATCATCCCGTTCTATGTGTCCGAATCTCTGGTGTCTGTTGTTGAACTAGTCCTACAAAAGATTAATTTAACAGTCAGGTCGTGGCAATCGCATCTGAAAATAGGACTGATTCAAACCTCGAACGACACGATTACATCAAAAATTCAAAAAAAAGCTCTGGCAGTTCAGGAGTCTCGTTTGAGGGCTTATGGCATTGATAAACTTTTCGATTATCGGTCGACCCATGATCTTGTTGGGCTTGAGAGCGCTATTTCTAGGGCAACCAAAGACGCGCTGGATGTGCTGATGATCCTCGGAGCATCTGCAATCTGCGATCGCCACGATGTGATTCCAACTGCTATAGAGGAAGCGGGAGGCACCGTGATCTATTTCGGCATGCCCGTAGATCCTGGGAATTTGCTTCTTCTTGGAGAGGTAGGTCAAATAAAAGTGATAGGGTTACCCGGCTGTTCTCGGTCACCCGCAATGAATGGTTTGGACCTGATTCTCGACCGCTTGATGGCAGGATTTGAGGTTTCCGCTAGTGATATCCAAGCGATGGGTGTGGGTGGGCTCTTAAGGGGTAAACATTCTCGTATGGATTCGAACCGTGTCGTGAGTCACGGTTTGATAGAAAGTGCCTAGTCGACTGTCTCACTCGAGCCAGGGTTGTCCAGCGCATGGCAAAGCGTATGCCAAGCCAAGGTGATGCATTTTATCCTTGCTGGGTTGACTTGAATTGCAGTGAGGGGGGTTACTTGGCTCCAAGCCGATAAAAGCTGATCCGGCACCGGTGAAGGGTACTGCTCTGTTAACGTCTCGCGTAAATGTCTGGCTAGTAGTTTAGCGTTTTCTGAGGGCATTCCTAGGCAAGTTTCTGTGACTATCGATGCGGATGCCCGGGAAATTGGACATCCGCGAGCCCTAAAGCCAATATCGTTTATAACATCAGATTTTTCATCGACATCAATCTCAAGTGAAACCTCGTCACCGCAGAGCGGATTTTTACCGGTACATTTACAAGTGTACTGTTCTAGATGCCTTTGATTTCTTGGCTGATTTGCGTGATCGGTTATCAGTTCTTTTAAAAATTCTGGGTCAACCAAAGTAAGTTTCCAAAATGAATTCTCTAGTTGAGGTTGTGACGTTTTGGTACATATCAACTTACTAAGTGATCTATTTCGTCTGATTACTAACGTTTTTCCAATTTCGATCATCAGCGTTGTTTCATCGAAAAATATAATTAAGCTTGCGCTATGGTATTACGATCCGAAGACTCTAATTTTGTGCTTCTCAAGTCTTTACAGGGCCCTCTGAACTTTTCCATAACAAAAGGAGTTTACTCGTGAGCGAGATTGGAACACCATTTACAGTAACTGCAAAAAGAGCCCTCCTATGTGGCTCCGGCGAGCTTGGTAAAGAGGTCGTGATTGAGTTACAGCGACTTGGTGTTGAAGTCATCGCACTCGATTCCTACGCGAATGCCCCGGCTATGCAAGTGGCGGACCGTAGCCACGTGTTGAATATGCTTGATCCCTTCGCTCTTCGTGCTGTTATCGAGGCAGAGAGTCCGCATCTGATTATTCCCGAAATCGAAGCGATTGCTACTGATGCCCTGATTCATTTAGAAAAGAATGGCTTTCGAGTAGTTCCGACCGCGCTTGCGACCAAGTTAACGATGGATCGGAAGGGGATACGTGAACTCGCGTCCAAAGATCTGGGACTGAAAACATCCAAATATGCGTTTGGCGAGACCTTTAAAGCCTATCTGGACGCGGTTGATGTGGTTGGTTTCCCCTTTGTCGTTAAACCAGTTATGAGTAGTTCGGGCAAAGGTCAGAGCATCGTTTATCAAAAGGAAGAGGTTGAATCGGCCTGGGAGGATGCCCAAACCGGAGGACGAACCAAGGATATTAGTGAGGTAATCGTCGAGGAGCTCATCGAATTTGATTATGAAATCACGTTACTGACGGTTCGTCACAAGGACGGTGTGTCATTTTGTGAGCCTATCGGGCACGTACAAGAATCTGGCGACTACCAGCAGAGCTGGCAGCCGCACTCCATGCCCAAACCCGCGCTTGAAGCAGCTCAGTGCATCGCAAATAACGTCACCACCGCTTTGTGCGGAGCTTATGGCCGCGGTATTTTCGGTGTGGAGTTATTCGTAAAGGGTGAAGACGTCTTCTTTAATGAGGTATCTCCGCGCCCACATGATACTGGGCTGGTGACTTTGATCTCACAGGATTTATCTGAGTTTGCGTTGCACGTCCGGGCAATTCTCGAGCTCCCAATACCCAATATTCGTCAGTATGGCCCGTGCGCCTCTGCGGTGATCAAGCCCCGGGGTGATTCAAGCGAGACCGAGTTTACGAACTTGGACAAGGCACTTGCTGAGCCTGATACTCAGATTCGTTTATTCGGTAAACCTGTGATTAAAGGGAGGCGTCGTATGGGTGTCGGCCTAGCCCGTGGGTCAAGCATAGAGGAGGCGCTTAAGAAAGCAAAAGCGGTCGCCGATAAGGTGGAGGTCAAGTTTTAGTAGGGGTCCATGTAGAGTCTTTTAAATCAATTCCCTAGTTCGTATCGATAGCTTCAGGCGTTTCACTGATTCTGCAGGCAATGGGAGGGTTGTCCCGATAGGTCACGTGGAACATTAAAAAAGGGTCCTCAAGGCTCGAAATAGGTTTATCACAGGGCATAGCTCTGTGTATTTGAATATCGAGATCGGAAAATCTATATCCTTGGTAGTAGCAGCGTCCATCACCGTCATCATAAATCTCGGTTGATGTTAGTTGTTTGTAGCTCCGAGGATTCTCGGTCCAGATCTCAAGAGAGATCGGAGTGTACATCGGTTCAACCACACTTACTTTCAGTCGGTATGTCGAATCCTCGGCTACACATTTATCGAATCTGGTCTCTGATGTGTTTTTGCAGATTAAGAACCCTGTTGGCGAGAGGCCACAGAAATCACCCCAATAGCTTGAGCCTAGAAGGCTTGAGGGATCTACTTTTTCGGACTCGAGATACGCGTAGATGCCGCCCGAACCCGCCGCTAAAACGACCAAAGCAACCAAACCTTTGATGAATGTCTTCATATGTTATTACCGATTAAAAATCTTTGATGCCTTATTTAGACGAACTCTTGAGGCGCCAATCACTTTACTTACCTGAACCAAATCGGATTAGTCGACGATTGCTTGAGTGGCTAAAACAGATTTCATCATCCTCTTTTTTCGTCGATCTGTTGAATGCTGTACGCGTAAGTATTGTCGCGGATTATCCCAGAAAACAGGTTAAGATTATGAGTAATGTCAACGAAGTTCCCAAAATCACCGACGTATACCCTCTAAGCGAATCGACTAATTTCCTGACTCTGTTAGGAAACTAATAGCTCATTTCGATCGCTAGTAAGCAGTAACACCTGTCGCTAATGGATTCTTATAAAAAATACTGAGAAATCGTGTCGTTGAGACGTATGATGTAAGGCTGATTAAAAAAGTCCCCGGACTGCCGGGGACAAGAGCCAGAGGGATTGGCTCACCGGAGTCTCCCGTCAGGGCAGCTGTAGATTGATAACCAGTGCGCTGGTTATCAAACAAATTCCAAATATGATGCGACTAAGTTCGTCAGTCATTGGGGATGCCTCCTCTAATCTCTGCGGACAGTATTTAGGAAAAAAATGGATTGATAATGGAGAGATAGGGGTTTCTCGATGGAAAAGGCTCTTGTGTACTACGTAAATGATTCCAAAATTTGAAGAAAGACCGAGGTACAAACTGTGGATTCAGATAAACAACAAATTGAAGATGATATCGCACAACTTCTCGACGATATGAAGAGCTTAATGCTTGCTACAGTCCATAAGGATAAAACACCACTCGCTTCCTATACTCCATTCGCGATCGCTGACAATGATTCTGGGTTATGGATATTAGTTAGTGATCTGGCAGGTCATGCGCAAAATCTCTCAAGATCTGGCTCGTGCTCATCCTTACTGATTAGAGATGAACAAGATTCGACTCAAGTTTATGTCAGGGAGCGTTTACAGTATGAAATGAAGTCTGTTGAGTATCCCCGAGATCATCCCGACTGGGAGAGCGGTATTAAGGCGCTGCGTGATCGGCAGGGCGCGTTAGTGGAGACGCTGACGAGTCTCGCAGATTTTCGCTTATTTCTATTGGTGCCTCAGTCTGGACGGTATGTTGTTGGCTTTGGAAAAGCCTATGAACTGAAACTAACTTCACTTTTTTTGGTTGATTACCATTTACAAGGACCGACGGGTCCTCAAAAATAAGATTTGAAATACTCATGCACTCACCACTGACCGAGGATCCGTTGCCGTGTCTCATACCCTGGTTTCTGTTAATTGGTTGAACGAGCATCTTTACGATAGCAACATCATCGTGCTTGACGCTTCCTACCATCTTCCGATAGCCCAGCGCGATCCTGACATGGAATTTGTCGAGCAGCACATTTCTGGGGCGGTAAGGTTCGATATTGAAGAGATCTCGGACCAAGGGTCAGATCTACCACACATGCTGCCAAGTGCTGAAGATTTTGACGCAGCGATGCAAGACTTAGGTGTCGGTAAAGGAATGCAAGTCGTCATTTACGACAGTGTGGGTCTTTTTTCAGCGGCCAGAGCGTGGTGGATGTTTCGATACTTTGGACATTACGAGGTAGCTGTCTTGGACGGAGGTTTACCAGCCTGGATAGCGGCGGGGTGTGCCACCGAATCCGGACGTGGGAAAGTTCAACCGCCTCCATATCCGTTTAAATCAAAACAGCACCCAGATTGGACAGCTACCACCGAACATCTCAAAGAGAATATCACTTCGAACGAATATCTGGTCCTAGATGCTCGAGCGAAACCTCGGTTCCGCGGTGATGTTGCTGAGCCACGGCCTGGCACGCGTTCGGGTCATATTCCCCATAGTACTAATATGCCATTTACCGAACTATTAGACAGTCAAACTGGCTTGTTTAAACCAGCGGATAAAGTTCGTGAGCGATTCGGAAAGGCCGGTTTTGATAACAGGCCTGTGGTCGTCACTTGTGGCTCGGGAGTGACTGCCTGTGTTCTCGCACTCGGACTAGAGGTCGCTGGACTGACCGAGCCAAAACTTTATGACGGATCATGGTCTGAATGGGGAAGTCGTGACGACCTACCTGTTGAGACCGGGTAATTTGTTTGGCTTTGTTTGGATAAAATAACCATTGAGAAGCACCTGTCAGGTATTTCATCAGTGACGTGTTCAAAGGTGGTACGCGAGGTTGGTTGCTTTTATCAATAGTCCGACAAGCGCTAGGCCGATCAGCGTGCATGTGACTCGGTTAATCACATTGTCTGAAAATAGGTGGAATAATCGCACACCCATGGGGATTGCGATGACAGTGCCGATCAGTAATGAAGTTACCAGCTGATAATCCACAAGACCACGAGAACCAAGGGTTAGGGATACAGCAAGTGACAGAGTTAAACCAATTGGGATCGATGTTGCGACAGCGGTTTTAATTGTCAAACCACCTCTTGTTGCTAATGCTGGAACAACCAAAACACCGCCCCCGACGCCGGTCAGTCCCATCAATATCCCCGTGGTGCCACTCATTGAAGACAGTGGCCATTTGGTTAAAATTTCTTTGATGCTGTCACTCAACAGTGCCGCAAGCGCCAGGCAGCCAACCAGTAAGATGCCGATGATCAGATAGAGCTCGAAGGAGATATGGGGCTTACTTTCCGACAGGTAAGCAAGAAAAGCCGCGTTTATTAGGGTAACTGGCAAACAAATTCGGAGAAACACATAGACTAGTCGCCAGTCGACGTTACCTTGCTGAGAGTGTACGAACGTCATTAAAATCTTTGAGACAAACGCAAACATACTTCCTGACGCAATTGCCACGAGCGGATCGGTATTTAGCAAAGCGATCAACACTGGAATAACTAAAAGCCCAGCGCCTATACCTGACCACAGCATGAGAAGTGAAAAAAAGAAACTGGCCGCGCTAGCATAGAAGTCGATAATTTCCATGGTCACTCTTCTTCGTTGAGTGCAAAAGTCATTATCTATGTTCTGACAAAATTTGTGCCGGTAGGATTTCTACTTCTAACTTACAATTCATCGCGTAATTATGTTAATCCTCTCAAAAAAATATTAAGACCGAGGATAAAGAGACCGCTTAGAACTAGTCTCCGAAAGAAGCCTCGATCGACATATTGTACGATCCTATCACCCATCCACATTCCAATTATAGCGAAAATGGAGCAAACAATCCCGAGTTGAAAGCGTTCGATAGTGAGGATTCCGAATAGACCAAAAAAAATCACGAAACAGGCACCTGATACGACAAAAAACAATCCCAAAGTAGCCAGTATTTCGCGTCGATCAATCTTTAGACCTAACAGATACATGATAAAGAACGGACCATTCACAGTGGTCATCGTGCCGATCACTCCTGCAAATAGTCCCACCCCTAAGCCCAGTCGTCTCTCTTTTTTTTGTGGAACTTTCATGCTTGGGTTGTAGAGCGTAAGAACCACAAAGCACATGACGAATACCCCAAGAATTAATTCAATGATTTGGATAGCCATTGCGTCTAGGAGGTAGGCTCCAATTGGGGCCCCGATAAGAATTCCAATCACGACTGTTTTATGTCGATCAAGTGTTGAACGGATTAACCCGCCTCGAGTGAATTGCAAAAAATTGGCGACGGGTAAGACCACTGCGTTGACCGCTAGCGCCACCTCAAGTGGGGCAAATAGTGGAACAATCGAGACCGTTACGAATGGGAGCCCGAAACCGAGAGCCCCTTTGCAGAGACCACCGACAATAAACGCGCACGGTATTAACAGCAGTTGAAGCCAAGTAAGGGCTAGAAATTGTGCAAAATTATCAAGCACCTATAACCCACGCATTGGGGGTTTCAGGAGTTGGTTGCGGTTATCTGCTCTGAAGCCTCTGAGGGTCGAATGAGTGGGTAAATAGCGTGGGATGATATGTATTTTATCATCGACTGACGGTGGCTGACGGTGGAAAGTCTCGCAAGTTTGAGATGACCGAGCTCCTTTGAGGTATTTAATTTGGAACTTTGTTAGTAATTCGATCAAACGCAACAACTTACTCTCAGGTATGCGGGGGTCTCAGGGTCGAACACTGTCACTCGACTATTCTCTGCAAAATATAATATTCATTTAACTCTTAAACAATCGAAATGGGCGCGGTCCACGAAACATGATTAACCAAACCGAGACCGATGCGGTGAAAACGTAAAATAGCAATGTCCATCCGGGGATGGATAGGTTGAGAAATATCCATTGCACTTCGGCGCAATTTCCTGATCCAAAGAACATTATTTTGAGGCCATCGAGAATAGGGAAACGCTCAAGAATGAAATAGATATCAGGCCCACACGCTGGCGACTGATCCTCTGGAAGGGATTGCAGCCAAAGCTGTCGAGATGCCAACCAGATACCGAGGCCTGAGCTAACGAAAGAGATCAGACCAAAGATTAGGCGAGATCCGTAGAACGGCAGTAGATACAGCAGACACGCGATACCTATCAGAGCGAACATGGCGCGCTGAGCCAGGCACAGAGCGCACGGGACCAATCCTGAGATGAACTCTAAGTAGAATGCCGCTGACAGCAGCCCGACACAAATCAATGCGGTCACAAAAGCTATGCGAGGGCTGTGCGCAGACATTAAAACTCCTCCCGGTCCGCAGAGTCTAGCTGATCCGTATCAGCAAAGTCATGATTTCACTAAGCGAACTGATGGTGGCGCAGTGACGATACATTCTTTAATTGAGCGCAGTTTCATCAGCGTGAAATACTTTTTAAGTTCCAGTGGTTTCAACGACTTGTGCAACAGACTGGTCGAGTATACGCACCTAGCGGAAGTGGTCCAACCGTTGGAGCGATATACGTCTCAGATCACAGAGACCAGCTATTATAGGAGCTGATTTGGGTTGTTACTGTGTCGTAACTGTCGCAGTGTGGCGCTAAATATGTCCACAGCAGAATAGTCAAGTCGCGAAAAAACGAAAATGAATCGTTTCCCTGAATTTTTTAAAAAAATACTCACAAATTTTATATAAACTACTGTTTATATGGATTTTTTATTTATTGATTAAATTTTGTACAAACCCATTAAGGGTACGTGGTACGGGGTATTGACTTCTACTCTAACTTTTTATCCAAATAGTTATCCACAGGTTTTTGGGGTAACCAATTTGTCAATACATCGATCGAAAAAAATTGCCAATTGAAAGATTAGACGTATGCCTCACAATGTAATTCTAGCAAAGGAGTAAGTAATGCTTGATCTCAAGACAGCCAATAATATCGTCGACCACATCATCAATGCAGCCGAAAAGCGTGACGACCTTAAACCTATGACAGCGGTTGTGCTTGACGCCGGCGGTTCCGTAATCTGCTCGCAGCGCCAAGACGGTGCGTCACCTATCCGGGTTGATCTTGCCAAAGGTAAAGCTCATGGTGCGGTTATGATGGGCATCAGCAGTCGCAAGCTCGGAGAGCGCGCAGAACAGCAGGCGTATTTCATTCAGGCGGTAAATGCGATCTGTGATGGATCATTGGTCCCTGTCGCAGGTGGTGTTTTGATTCGTGATACATCCGGGAACATCATTGGCGCTGTTGGTGTGACAGGCGACACCTCAGATAATGATGAGGAACTCGCGATAGCGGCCGTTGAGGCGCAAGGACTTAAAGCTGACGTCTGATTCAATTCGACGGTATAGCGAATGGTCTCATGACAGACGACGTCGCTATCGGCTTGGTCGTTTTTGGGGTTCTGGTCCGATAGCTTGTGTGATCGGACTCAATCCCTCGCGTGCGGATGATAAATATGATGACCCAACGAATCGAAGACTGATTGGCTTATTAACTTGCTTGGGATTTGCTGGATATTGGCTGGTTAACCTAATCTCAGAATCCACACCGTATCCTGACGACCTAGGCTCAGGACCCCGTCGCCTCTCAGCCATTAATCATCGGTCGATTCAGAATTCGATCAACGATACGGATCAAACAATATTAGCGTGGGGTCGTGGTGGCCGGTGTTGTCCGTTTCGAAAGCGGATCGCCTCGTCAATCCAGCATCCTACCTGCTTTGGCTTGACAAGAGATGGTGAGCCCAAGCATCCGCTGTATCTCCCAAAAAACTCAACCCTCCAACTGTTTCCCGGTTATAGATAGTCGTAGCATTTCAATATCTCATACAGTGTGTGTCGCACAGATTCTTGGTTTTCATCATCTGAAGCAAAGCCTGGCGTAATTTCGTGGACTTTTGCGTTAGGGTAGAGAGACGCTAGGTCAAGAGCGAGTTGTAGCGGGTGAAGCGCGTCGTGAGATTGTCCTATCACATCCACGCGACCCTGATATTGAGTGATATCAGACGCCTCTACTGACAATGCCTCTTGATCCAGTGCCCTCATCCAACCCATGAGATCTCCCAAGCGGGGGTGATTTAGGAGGCGTCTGTAGGTCTCCTGATTGCGAGGCGCTGACGTTGCAAGGACCCGGAATTCTTTAGTCTGTTCGAGTGTCTGGAGCCATTCGGAACTCGACCTTTCCTGAATAATTCTCTCAAGCACACGAAATACCTCGAAGTTATGTGTATCGCCATCAATCCCAAATGCGGGACGCGATAAAACGAGGTGGGATGTTGCAATTTGCTTACTGAGTTGCATGACCAAGGCTGCCCCCAGAGACGTTCCACCGACAGCCACAGGGCTTTCATCCAGGTGGTCGATCAGTTCGACCAAATCAGTTACCGCGCGAGTGAATGATAGAGTGGATTCTGGCCCAAGCTCACTTAGCCCGTGTCCTCGAGTATCGAGACAAACCAGACGTATGTTGCGAAAGTTAGGCCAGGTATCAACCACCTGCTGGTGGTCCATTCCAAAGCCGTGTTGAAATATTATGAGTCGGCCTTGCCCGTGATCCAGATAGTTCAGCTGTGTGTTATCTGACGCCCTAAACTTGAGGAGCATCGGTGCTCTCAGAGTGAATCAATTTCCTCAAATGAGTCGTGGCCTAAGTAAATGACACATGGCGCTTTCTCTGGTCCGTTCGACTCGTCATTGATTTGGCTCCACCAACGCGCAAATTCCTCTTTGGTCATTTGTTGCGGATAGAGAGTGCCTGTTTGGTTGTGGTCTGTATTCATCACCTACTCCAGCTAGCGGGTCAGTGACGATCCGTGTCTATGTTGGTACCAACTTGGTTTTTGTATCCTGCACAGGTTTTATTTCGACTGCAAGCGTTGCGTGGTCGAATCCCTCGCTTCAGCTATCATGTTTTAGCTGTTAGGACCGATTGACTCAAGATGGAGGAATTATTGTGCGATTACTATTATGTGTACTAAGCATTGCCGCAAGCACGTCGTTGTCTGCTGAAACGTGGGTATGTCGTCACGACGATCCTGAACGTGAGAATTTAACTTTTTTGCCTCAAAATGATGGGACCGTCGCTTGGAAACATCAAAAACTAGGATCACTCGACCCCCTAAAACTGATCGTGAATTCTGACGGGTTACTGACAATGTCGACTCAACGCGTCAACATCCTCTACTCCCGTTTCTTTCACTTAGACAAGTTTAGTGGAAGGATGGGTGAGACAACGTTTCGTTCATCGACACTTCGTCGACTGGCCGAAAAAGATCCTAAGCTGAATTGGAATACAGTGACAACACTGTGGCAGTGTGAAAACGGTGGTAAAGCTAAAAAATAATCAGACCATAAAGCCTCGCCGTTACGGGACTTGATAGACGTATCCCTGTTATAATGCTAAATCGGAGGGGTAATCTGACCATTTTCTGTCATCTGATTGCCCAACCAACAGTTGGTTTGTAGTTTTCACTCACATTTGTTGGAAGATTAGTTCGAGTAATTGGACGCTTCAGATATTATCTTGCAAACTTTCGCTGTCCGAACTGTTTCAGAAGATATATTTCCATAACTGCTAAACGGCGTGGATAGGGCCGCACTTACGACATGAATTTAGAAACCGTGCTCCATGTGAAGCATTACTCTGATGCATTATTTTCATTTAAGACGACACGCAGTGAAGCGATTCGCACGTTCAGAGCCGGCCAGTTTACCATGATCGGTATGGGTGATGATGATGTCCTAAGAGCCTACAGCATCGCCTCTCCCCCGGACGCTGATGAGCTAGAGTTTTTATCGATCAAAGTCCCTGGTGGACCACTGACTGAACGCCTCAAGGACATCCAGATCGGTGACCAGATTGAGGTTGGCGATCGGCCGACAGGTACCCTAGTCGTTGACAATTTGACGCCTGCGAAGCGGCTCTGGTGCGTTGCCACTGGCACTGGACTTGCTCCGTACCTGTCGATTCTCCGTGACCCCAAAACGTTTGAACGATTCGAGCAAGTCGTGGTGACTCACACCGTAAGAACGGCTAGGGAACTGGTTTATCACGACCTGCTGAGTGCGTTACCAGTGATTTATTACCCAACGGTGACCCGGGAGGTATTTCGAACCGAGGGACGCATCACGGCCCTGATAGACGATGGGACGCTTTGGAGTGATTTATGTCTCGATCCTTGGCATCAGGCAGACGATCGGGTCATGATCTGCGGCTCGCCGGAATTTAACAAAGAGCTTCGTTCAAGACTGGAGACCCTTCGGTTTGTTCACGGGACTAATCGATCACCGGGCGATTTCGTCCAGGAACGCGCTTTCGTCATGCAGCGAACCGACTAGCTTGGTTTGATTTGCTTGAGCATATCGAACAGAATTGAAGAATCACACATACCAAGATCTTGCTCCATGATGGCGTTATATTGCCTGTTTACGAATTCGAGGCAGGGCAGGGAAAGGTTCTGATTAAGGGCCGTCTCATGGGCAATACCCACATCTTTTGCGTGCAGCCGCGCTTCTATCCCTGCATCGAAATCCTCGGCAATCATTTTAGGCGCCATAAGGGACATCATTTGGCTGCCGCCCATCCCGTCCTTTATCGCCTGAAAGACAGCATGAGGATCGGCGCCAAGCTTTTTTGCAAATGTGAGACACTCGGCAACACCTTGAATAGTGATGGTCTGTGCTATTTGGTTGCTCAGTTTAGCGATTTGTCCGTGTCCTGCGGTACCCACCCGAGTTATCGTTTTGGCGTAGCAATTGATTACTTCATTAGCGCGCGCACAGGCCTCCTCAGAACCTCCTTGCATTACAATGAGCCGTCCTTCTTTAGATGCCCAAACCCCGCCAGAGACGGGTGCATCGACAAAATCCATACCGAGTGTGTAAAGTATCTGTGCGATCGCTGTCGTACGAGCTGGATCGATGGTCGAGTGATCGATGAAGAGAGTGTTAGTTTCGGCGAAGGATGCGGCACCTCCCTCACCGAGCAGGATACCTTCAACATCGTCAGTCCCGGTGACATTTGTGACAATGATGTCAACATCTGTTGCAACCTCAGCGAGATTCATGCAAGGAGTCGCACCCTGTTCGATAAGACTTTTCGCTCTGGTTTCAAAAACCTCGGCGCGCCTTGCATAAAGTTTTATGCGGAATCCCCGATTCACAATATGTTGTGCCATGGGCAGTCCCATGGTTCCGAGACCAATAAAACCTACAGTGAGAGCCATGAATTGTCCTTGATTCGTTCCTTATACAGTGTCAAAAATTATGCTTTTTATCTTGCATTGATCGGTGTGCAATCTGCAACTATTAACGCCTCTGAGAGGCCCTGGTGGGAAGCAGATGTGGCTGCTGAAATGGCGCGTATGGAGGCTCAGAATTTATATATTTTGAGTGAGATAGAGGCTGAACTGCGATACCACAACGAGGCAATGTTTGAGGAACTGGAGAGGGTCGCTGAGTATCATCTTCAACAAACAGAGCGACGGTGGACCGAGTACGATGAGGGAATTATTCGTGATGAGGTCCGCCGACTGAACGATTCAATGCGGCCGTACTTTGATGCCGACAGGCGTTTGTTTGAGGTAGATAGTTACATGACTGATCGCGCGAAGCGATGAAAGTAGTCGCTGACTGACTTTCAGCTGTAAAATTTTCGTTCGGGGTTGTAGTGTCACTCTCGGCACACCGGAAAAAATGAAAGATCCTAGCTTGTTGGCTGCGAGTCTATGTCCATTACGAATTAACCGTGTCTTGGGTCGGTGCCGAAATGATTCCTTTCGTGACTTTAGCTGATCGCCGTGAGCGCAATTACCCGCCTTAGTAATTCCATGCCTTAATCTTCCAGATAGCAGGTATTAAGACCGACGTGTCGTTTTGACCACTAAGCCCTTAGACTAGGCTGGCGCTCCAATCCACTAAAAGGAAACGAAACGCTCGAACGCTTTACCAGCAAAGTGGTTCTGGAATCCGGCAACTTGTTATGGCTGACACGATAAATTACATAGTT
>CAJWIY010000012.1 GCA_913042205.1 uncultured Gammaproteobacteria bacterium | reverse complement strand
TTAAAATCCGGAGAGGGAAACCTCGTGCCAGTTCGAGTCTGGCCACCGGCACCACAATCATCACTTCTTTGCATGTAACTCATTGATATGCCTGCACTTACCGTGTCCAGCAGTATTGTAGGTACAACAATGGGTAGAACATTTTCAGCTGTTCCATACACCTATCTCAAACGTGGTGTGTATTACTTTGTGAGACGTATTCCTAGCGATTTACAGACGTTCTATCGCACCGATCGTCTCATCTTGAGTCTGCGGACAAAGTCCCTGCACAGAGCCTCTCGTGCATCAGAGAGGCTGTCCTTACGTCTGGATGATTATTGGCTTGATCTGCGCCTAAAACGGACAGAAGTACCGGGTAGTCATTTGTTAAAGGATCCCTCATTACAAACACATGGAATTACGGTCACGCTAGGTTCCACATTGAGTCATGCATGTGATGTGTACAAACGAACTAAAGGCAGAGGTCGTGGAAAATTGTTCTTTACCCACACAGATCGTGCAGTTGGGTACGCAATCGAATGTTTGGGGAATAATGACTTAGGCGAATACACAACCATTGATGCCGGTGAATTCAGAGATTGGTTGTTCGCAAAGGGTCTGAAACGATCATCTGTATCCCGCAATCTCACCATTGTTAAAGCCGTGGTGAATCTCTGTATCCAAGAAGAAGGATTAGGAATTAATAATCCATTTGCCAAGGTCTACATCCCCTCTGATGAGAATCATACCAAGCGTTACTCACTGACCATTGATCAAATCAAACTGCTGCAACAGCGATGCAGAGAACAAGATGATTCACTACGATGGTTAGCTGCACTCATCAGTGATACTGGAATGCGATTGGCAGAAGCCGTTGGACCATCAAAAGATGATCTAAAGCTCACTGATGAGGTCCCACACGTGGTCATCAGGAAACATCCATGGAGGCCATTAAAAACATCAGGAAGCGAACGAATCATCCCGTTAGTTGGAGCCGCTCTGTGGGCTTCTCAGAGGCTCTCAGACACTGTTTCAGGGGAGTTTTTATTCCCTCAATATGTTGATGGGATATCCACCAATGCGAACTCAGCAAGTGCCGCTTTAAATAAGTGGATAAAGACCTTTTTACCTAAAGAATGTGTTGTGCATGGAATGCGTCATGCATTCAGGGATAGGTTGAGAGCTTTGAATGCTCCGACTGACATGATTGACCAGTTAGGTGGATGGAGTACACAAACCGTAGGTAGTAAGTACGGCGATGGCTTCAGTCTTTTTACGACCTGCGAAACGATGGAGTCACTGGATTTTTTTAGTTTTAGTCAACCTTTGCATAGAAACATCGTCCGTTAACAAAATTCCAATCTCCAGAGCCGGTGCCGTTCTTTTGTATTTGTTGGTCGAGAGATAACGTAAGATAGTTGTGTGTCACGGTTTGAGGATAACCCACCCTATTTTGCATCCGCCGTGTGTTGGGGTGGTCTGGAAACCTTGCCATATACAGCGCTACCCACCCGAAAGTTGATCCTGTACCGATATCTTGCCTCTTATAATTTTTAGAAGGTCCCGGAGCATGATTTGTTGATGCATAGCGTAGAACGAGATTCGGATTTTCTATCGCATCTATTAAAAATTTCACCGCCAAGTGAATAGTTTGTGTTTCATTGGGTGCGGTATTCCAAAGATCCACACCTTGAACCTTCGCTTTTTCCGCCAACGAGGATAGCGCTGTGATGGTGCGTCCTTGATAAAAGAGCGCCCTAGCTCCTCTTCGTGTCTCAATTGGCAAACTCCCATCACCTCTCATAGAGGCAAGCGTAATAAACCACTGATTAATTCCGACATTAAACCGCTCACTTTCACCAATGAAAGAACCAAGAGACATTTGTGCATTAGACGACTGAACAGCATGATTATGCGCTGCTCGCCTTGCGGTAGTTCCGGCGGTACCACCCCCATATGACCCCTCATGGCGCATTCCATGCTCAAAATTATCTGTAATTTTCACTAACCATGGAATTACGATTGAACGCTCATCTTCAGGCATCGGAGAAAACTCTTCCGCTACACCCAAAGCGGCCAGCATTGGCGACAGTAACCGCATATTGATTGTTAGCGTATCGTTCCAAACACCCCCTTCGGTAGATCTCGGCTTCTCAAGCTTTGATTCTTTTGCCCATTTAATAGAGGAGATTTGAATTGTTCTACAGCTAATCTGTGAGCCGGCTAGACAGCGTTCAGATAAGCGTTTGAACTGATCAGAGACTGTATTAAAACGATCATCTAATCCATAGCCTTCAGGTGCTGAAACATCAGCCAAAACGGTTACCGGACGATCAAAGTCCTGTGAGACACAAATGTTTTTTCCATCTACATAGTTTATTCGTGATGTAGCGTTTACTGATACTTTTCCGGGTCGTGGCAATTTATCAATTAAAGGCTTATCGGTCGATGATGGCGTACTTGCCTTGAGAAACTCTGTGAATTCGTTCTCAGCCAATCCGTTTGATTTTGGCGTGATAGTTTGGCATCCACTCAAACCCACAGTAATTAAAGCCGCAACCAAAAAGTAATACACACCACGTTTGAGATAGGTGTATGCAACAGCTGAATATGTTCTACCCATTGTTTTACCTACAAGTCATATCTTTATCGTGACAGCCATTAACGAGATTATCCGCACGGGGAACTAGATTGAGTAAATTAAGCTTATTAGGTCTATTCATGCCAACATTTTTTGTATCCACCGCCCCAGGTTCATGCATGACTTTGGCGCTGTCTCTAAGCATGACTATAGGGTTCCACGGGACCTTATAAATAGTAGCTGGCCGGCTTGTCGGCGTTGCTGTAGTCGCTCTGGCAATGCTTGCTGGTGCTGCCACCATCATGCTGGCGTATCCTGAAATATTTGTGATTTTAAAATTAATGGGTGGTGCTTACGTTGCCTTTTTAGGTATTCAGCTTTGGCAATCGAATCGCGGGCTCACTCATACTTGGTGTTGCCATTTAGTTGAGTCTTATTTAGAGGCAACCGACAAACGCAACTAATTTTGGTTTCATGCAAACAAGTTACTGACTCGAGAATATATCTGACGAAAAATTAAATTGCCCCTAAAATCTTCTAAAATTCGGGAAATACCTTAAAAAATCCGAAAAATTCGATAAATTCAGGAACACGTATGTCCACAAAGATGCTTTCCCTGACCGCATAGCCTCACAAACGACTGTCATATTTTTTTAAATTTAACTGGATTTAATGTTATTTATTGATCTACCTGATAACGCCTCAGATGCACGAGTAATTAATGTTTATTGATATATATCGCAATAATGAAACTTTTCTGTATGAAACCTTTAGCATCATCTCTCTATGTCACCGACCGCTATGCCGATAACATCTCAACTAGACACTGAAATAGCCAAGGCCGTCGAAGACATCTACGCTCCAGACACCGACGATCGTCAGAGATTCCCAGGTGAGCTAGCGATCCAATCAAATCATTTCGACAAACTAGTAGACGAGATAGGCAGAGATATTTGTGCTCCAAGCCAAGCCAGATACGCAGAATCCCATCGAAGACATCTAGCTAATATTCTGCTCAATTTATCAAGAAGCATAGTTACGAAGCGTTGGACAATCTTTGTTGATGATCCTAAGGCCTACTCCAAGGGAGGCCTAATGCACTCCGCAGGGCTTGACAGTCGAGCCCGTACCTCAAAAATCTTGGACGCGCTGGTAGCCTCAGATACTGTTACAAAAATTGATGGGGCAAAGTATCAGGATAACCCCCATGGAAACCTTTACTACCCAAACCGTGAACTCAGGGAAAAATTATTCCGGTATGGACTCGATGCGACTTCTGACGCTTCTTTCGAAAAAGTTTTGATCAGAATAAATACGCCAACTCGAGGCTGGGGAAAGGCAGATCTCACCAAAGTTGACAACTATCACAAAGTGGCCGAGATCAACGAGTATGCAAGGGTACAGAAATGGGCTTGTAAAGAGGCCATCACCCGCATCTTTAAGTATGATCCTTTTACGTCTGGCCGCCTTTACACAGAGTTTCAAAACCTCCCCGCTCGCACTCACAAAATACGGCAGAATACTCTCATCAACGATGAACCAATTAAAGAAGTCGACTTCAACGCCAATGACCTCCGGCTTTTCCTGGCCTTTAACAAGCTAGATGTCTACGGTGATGGAACCGACGCTTATCGGGAAATTGCCAACCTCGCTAAAGTCGATCGTACGACCGTTAAATCCTTCTTCACTGCCGCTTTACATTGTGAGTCATATGAGAGGGCCCGGTCAGGAGCAAAAGTTCCAGACACATTCGGCAGGCGCATTATGGAGGCATTTGAACGACTGTATCCCAAAGTACAGCTGTTTAGTGGTAAGCAACCTTTTGGGCTTGTTGGGACGCAGCTGGAGAGCGAAATCTTGCAGGTTGCGATGAGGCAACTGCGACTCCTCGATGTCTTTGCTCTGCCAATTCATGACGCGATTGCTGTCCCTGAGAAAAACTACGAGCTTGCCAAGACTGCCATGGAAGACGCCTGGCAACATGTGATGCATCCATTCCACCCCAGTGCAAAATCATTCGCGGGCTAACACAGCTGATGAATACCCCTTTTGACTAGGCGTTTGTACGGAAGCATCGGGTCCACGCT
Source organism: uncultured Gammaproteobacteria bacterium (assembly GCA_913042205.1). GTDB lineage: Bacteria > Pseudomonadota > Gammaproteobacteria > Pseudomonadales > Litorivicinaceae > HIMB30. The sequence goes on along the minus strand of CAJWIY010000012.1, from coordinate 36,250 downwards.
TCCAACCGCAGTAGGCGTCGGTAATTCATTGCCTGACTGAACCATGAATTCAGCTATCAAATCGAGAGTTGTATGAATAATGCGAGGCATGTGGCCTTGACAACCAAAATGAAACAAGCAAAAACGAATCCGGGATTATTTATCTAATCAATCTCCAAGCCGCAGGACACAAAAAGGCTGGGGTCATTATTCTGAAATGAAAGCCGGTACTTTCTCTTGACCTGATAATAGATCCCTAAGTACGCACACTTTGGCTTGATTTCATACTCCATACCACGCCCATCACTACTCTTTCTCAGAAAATCGCTGGGTGTAGAAGAGCCTTTTGAGCTGTTGATACGTTTGCAGCTTGGGACATGATTCAGACGATCATTAGAAAACGCCCCACGTTCGGCAAAAGTCCAGCGGCCTGCACCACTCTCATGGGCATCTTTTAATGATACGACATGGTCAATGTTGGTATCGCAACTTTGGCCAGTATAAAACCCACTTTTTGCGTACGTTGGATAACTTTCATAGCCGTATAAGTCTCGATCATAAGCAATTACTGGCTCTAGCGTTCCTAATCTTTCTATGGACCCTGGCCGTGAGCTGGGTCTTTGAGGGGGCTTAGGTGCAGGATTGCCACGATGACAATGATAGTCACCTGTCTTGCGATTATTGTGACAACCCTCTGCATTTAGGCCACCGCCATGAGAATACACGATCTCTGAAATCAAAAGCGCCCCCAAACCGAGCAAATACAGTCTGCAGACTAAGAATTTGTCCAAAGCATCGCACCACATGTCAGCCGATGGTCGGATTAAAAACCGCCGTCAATTCGCCTCTGGATAATTCGGAATCTCTCACAAAAGGAATAATTAAAGTTTGTCTCGCGCTATCAGGGACCGCATTCAGGAGAAAATCATGTTTATTCGAGGGGTCCCCTTGCACATAGACTTGAGTGACCAACTCCATTGAACCAACCAAAACTCTGAAGTGAATATGTGGTGCCCGTCCAGGATAAGCTACCGGCTTAATCGTTTTAAAACGATATCTCCCGCCACTATCGGTAGTGGTCTGTCCATAACCCTGAAAATATGGATCAATTCCACCGCCAGCCCATGGATGGTGGTAGGCGCTAAAGGCATCACACTGCCAAATTTCAATTAGTGCGTCAGGCACAGGCTCGCCATCGGTACTGAATACCTGCCCATATAGGTTCGTTATTTCACCAGCTGCCTTCCCATCTCTTCCGGACACGACGGTTAGATCAGCATCGCTATCTAATGGGATTTTTGAAGGATAAAACGGTCCCAGACTCTGGCTAGGTGTGACCATAGCTCTGGCAAAATAAGAGGCGGAAAAAAGGGTTAGACCCGTCAGTTTAGAAAGAAACGCCCTTCTTTTTGGATCCATCAATCAAACCCCTTTTGGTGGCTAGATTTCATCTCAAGCGAAAACCGTTCTTCGTGATTAATTTGTTTAGCCAAATCCCACATACCCGAGCGTCTAGATTCATATAGTATAATAGATTCAGAGAGCTCTCGTTCTTCGAGAGTGACTTCACTATCGTTTAGGCTACGTTCCTCAATAAGCTTTTCCAGCCTCACTTTCTTCTCCGTGTAGAGACGACGGTTCTTTTCAAGCCACGCGGTTTCCTTTTCAGCGAGCTCGCGAAGTTTGTCAATCTGAGCCCCTTTTGATTCGATGTTCTTATCGGTCATAGGATTTTAGTTCGTTAGCGGCTGAGATCGTTCCGTTATCGCCACCGTAGGATCGAAAATACGCCGCCAAACCTGCCCAATCTGGTTGAGTCGGGGTCTCCGCTCTAACTCCTGAAAACTACCTATTTCAATCCCAGATAAGGTCCTTAAACCAACCTCAAAATTAAATACATAGGCACCCTCAACCCCCATTCGGAGATCTGAAATGAAAATTTTATTGTCTAACTCCCAGGCCTTGTATTGTCCCTTGGTAAACCATTGTAACCTTCGGACACTTAGGTGGTCTGAGACGGCCTCGATTAATTCCAAATTTCGAGGGTACTTGCGGATTTGGACCTCACTGACGTCATCAAAGATCGATGTCCAAATTTCAAAATAATCGTTTCCCTCGATGGCCACGCCACGCCACAAAAAGGTATTAAACGGCCCAGGCGTCGACTCATAAATGCCAGGCGAAAACCCTTGCGCCTCGAGGGCGGCGATTACCTTATCATCAATCATGACTTTTGCGGACGCGCTCCAGATGAGGTAGAGCGTGGACAACGACAGCATCCAAGCGTTCAGGGCCAAGGCTCGAGGTATACTTTTAACTAATAAAGCTCCCAAAAACCCCACTAATAAAGGAAGCGTATAGATCGGATCGATAATGAATAACAGCGAATGAGCAAACGGGTAGTCAGTAAATGGCCACAGTACTTGCGTGCCATAAACGGTGAAAAAGTCAGCAAGGGTGTGTGTTACAAAGCAGAGATAGATCGCGAGGCACCATCGTAGAAAAAATGGGTCGGATACCGATTTTGGGCGGACCGCCAGCCAAGCGAGCACGGGAGCAGCTAAAGCTTGAACGACGAATGCGTGCGAAAAACCACGATGATAGGTCATGTTCTCTATCGGTCCACCAAAATCGATTAAAACATCAAGATCAGGGAGCGTTCCCAGCGCTGCGCCATAGAGCGCCGCACGCTTTCCTAGGCGCTTGCCTAACACCGCGTAGGTTACGGTACCGCCAAGAACCGCTTGCGTTATCGAATCCAAGCGACGCCTCCAGACCTAGACCCCAAGGTGATGAGGACTATCAGCAGTCTGACCAAGCGAGCGTGTCTCGGACTAGGTTTAACGAATTGAGGCATTCTGTCACTCACTGGCGCTCCATAAAAATTGTGACTTCTGCCATGTCAAACCCAAATTTTTGTATGTAAGAACGGTTAAATAAGCGCCGATCGTCAATCGCCCAAAACCAATCCTGAAAGCCAACCTCATACAAGGTATTGCCGACCGGAATCTCCATCCTATATGACCAACGGAAAGCATTACCGTAAAGCAACCCAGTCGCCTCTCCCAGCAAATCGTTGGCGACACCCCGATATTCTCCGTTATCAAGTCTGTCAACTTTCCATACCCGTTTTTCGGGTCCAGTTCCGATTGCATATCGAAACGTCTCATCAAGTGTTATTTGATTTCCTATGACAGTACCTCGAATTTTAACCTCGAACTTCTGGACTACCTCGCCACCCCTGTCCTGAACAAGACCCCAAGCCCTCACAGTGCCATTGAAAAACTCAAACAAATCAAAGCTTGGCCCAACTAATCGATAGCGCTCTCCGTCTAGACTCGTAGCACAACCGGCCAGACCCACCGCGACAATTAGAATGAAACATATTTTTTTCATTATTTATCGATCCCTAAAAGTGATTCACGCATACCGGGCTCAGATGTCTTCTCTGACAACCAAATATCAAAGAATCGTTTGCTAAAGTTCTGATCTGTGATCGTTCCAATCAATGCGCCGTTTAGGAAGAATCGCGTCCCTTCGGAAGGCTGACTGATGCCGGTAATCTGGTCACCCTCGACCACATCCGGAAAGATGGCATCCAACTGCGCCAACCAGGATGCTAACACTGTCTCGTCAGCGAACCCCTGACTTCGAATTTCGTCGACAGAACGTTGTGCGATTTCAGATCCAGAGAATCCACGAAGATAGGTCAAAGATAAGGCAAAGGGTTTTTCTGGGTCGTAGACCCCATTTGTCGCATAAAGACTAGCATCGTATATTTCCCAAAACAGGACACGTAGGCGGCCCTCTCCTAATAGCATAAGGTCAGGCATCCAAGCGCGCTCGAGAGAGGAACCCTGAGCATTCACCGCAAGCGCTACCGCAGCAAACAAGCTCAGGCAAGTTTTAATCGATTGAATTACGTTGGAGATCATTGATCTGTCTTTTCATGCAACTCGAGAGCCATTTCTAGCAACCGTTCCACATCAAGCTTGCCATAATTGGCTCGACTCCATGCCAGGCCCTCACGCAATTGATCCGCGTTTAGCCGCATCAGTCCTGAAATGATTTGATCATGCGCGCCTCGCACCAAGACCTCGACTTCACATTTTTTCTTCGGCACAGCTTACCCTCTCGTCAATTTCGTTAAATAGCAGTGCGTGACACAGCATTGTGATCTCCATGATTTATCAGTATGTTAAAAAGTGAAAAAAAACTGGGTAACGAGGCACATCTGGATGGTTTATCCCCGAGGCTTATTAGTGACCTCAGATAGATCACACGCGCCCTTTGCGCAGGCTTGCCTAGCCTGAAGCCGCACAATCACCGTGTCGATGTCTCGTGTGAGTAAAAACAGAGTCACGATCCACCACCACACTTTCTGCACAAACGAGTGCGTTTCTGTCATGCCCTATCCTTTATCTCTTAGGTTTTTTCTTTGGAGTAACGTCCTCGGCCATCCACTTTTTAATTACGGCCGCTATTCGTTTGGGGTCTTTCTTGACGCGAGCACGGAGCTCAAGAAACTCCTTTATTCGGCTTTGTTCAGACACTTGGCCCCCGGATCTCGTTAGAACTATTAAAAAACCCGACCCTACCAACAAACACCAAGCCATCCAAATTGTTGGAGTCGAACTCTCGGAGTTATTAGCGTTCGCCGGATATCAAATCATCAGCTATACTGCTCCGCTTCAGATATAGCGTTCAATGAATCATCAATCAACTAGAAGTAAGGGAGATTTAAAAGATGCCTCCACGTCGCTGGACCACAGAAGAGTTAGAAACAGCCAACATCATGATGGGCGAAGGTGCGTCCTTCAGTGACATCGCCAAGAAACTGGACCGAACAGCATCGGCGGTCGAGAGCAAGCTAAAAGGAAAAAAAGCCTCCTCAAGCGGAGCAGCGGTGTCCAAATCGAAGCCTGTGGGTGACCCGGCGCCTCAACCAGAGAAAGCATCAACAACCACCCCGCAGTACGCGCCTGCGAGCGACGAGCCAGATGATGAAGGTGGCGCAACGATGAAATATATCGTCGGTGCGGTCATTGTGGTGGTCATTATTTGGTTGGTAATGAGCTAACCACCCGACTCAACTCGTGAAAGTAAGCTCACGACATCAAGGCTGCTCCGCCAGCGAGCAGAGTGGCCATAAAAAGGAACCACCGAAGTATTCTCGGATCAGCGTAGACCGCGAGCTTGACGCCAAGATAGGCCCCTGCCACATAACCTAAAGACAAAATAAATCCCGCAAACCATGCTACCTGATCCTGCCAAATAAAGACCACGAGCGACACAAAAGTGAAAACGAGGGTACAAACGAGCTTAATTGCGTTAGCCCTGACGATGTCATAACGCAAGGTTCCAGCAATTGACGCGAGTAGTAAAAATCCAACACCTGCCTGAACAAATCCTCCATAAAACCCAGCAATAACAAGACCAAGCAATGCGGATGGTGTTTCGCTGACTCGACGGATAGCGGTGCCGGTCGGGGGCGACACTACCGCTGGCCGCAATAAGATAAGGAGCGACATGAAGATCATCGTACCGATCAGCAGCGGTTTTAGAATCTCTGGGGAAGAAAAAGCGGCCGCGAGAGAACCAAAAAGCCCCCCAATAGCCATTGGTACCAAGATCGCTCTGAGGTCAAAAGTCTCTAGCCTGTCATGTCGTTTGAACTCAGATACCGCGACCACTGATTCCACAAATATTCCAACGCGATTAGTTGCATTCGCCACCTCCGGTGGCATTCCCATAATCATTAGGGTTGGTAAGACAAGATTTGATCCACCACCAGCGACTGTATTAATAGCTCCAGCTAATAAGGCGACGAAGATGAGTAGAAGTATCTCCAGACCAGCAATTTCCATTTACGTCAATCTCTACGTGTCACCACTGAAGGTATGGCTCAAAATCCGAAAGCCAAAGAGGACGCATTTCTAAATGCCACCTCAATACCGTCTCTCATTTTTAGCTTCAGTAATTTCAGCAGACTCGACCGAATCCAACCAGACAGAAAGTTCTCGGGCCACAGGCTTACCATGCTCAGCAAGGAACTCCAATAGCCTTCGCGCATTGAGAGTAGTTATATTTTTCTCAGGAAATCCGATCTGATTTATTTTTTCGAGTGCAACGCCAACATCACCGACCGTGTAATGAACATGAGAATCGCTCGATAAAGAGACTTTCCAGTCCAACCTTTGCACAGTCTCCAGTATCTGCATGCAGTGCGGCTCACTACCTAATCGCGAGCTGATAAAAGAAGAGTTATTGATTTCAACCAATACATTATTATCCCTCGCTGCACGAACAACGTCCTCAATATTAATGGGATAGTTTGGATTACCAGGATGGCCAATAATCTGAATAAGGCCTGTCTCCATTGCCGCGATCATGGCCTTGGTATGTTCTTTGCGACTGGCTGGCTTGAACACGGGCTCATGAAAGCTTGCGATGCCGAAGTCCATGAAACTCATCAAAGTGTCGTTTACGTCAAGACGATGCTCGGCTGCAGCCAGAATATTAGCCTCAACCCCGCGAAGCATTGCTACTCCGTACCGCAGACGCGGAAGTACTCGCATGTTCCCGAAGTGCCACGGATGCGGTGAATCAGGCATCTCTGGGCCATGATCAGTGATACTGAATAACTGTAATCCTTTCTCTGAAGCTGCACGAAAATACTCCTCGACAGTAGAATATGCATGCGTGCTGGCCACTGAATGCGCGTGCGTGTCAGTCAGATGTTTCACTCTTGCCTCCTACTTACTTTCCGTAGTGTATGAGGGTTTGATTTCGAAGTCTTGGCCCTTGGTGGACTTATGATATGACGCGTGCCTATCCCAAAAAAACTATTTCAAAATTTTTAAACGATTGGTTAGTTCTGCGTTTCGCCCCATTCAGGATCAGCCACTCCTACGGTCGCTCGGTTCAATTTCAAGGCCTGCAGATTTAATTAAACCAATATCTCTAGCTACCTATCTGGCAGTGGGATGAATTCATCATCACCTGTAATCCGATCAAATTTCCCTTGCACCCAATCCGACTTCGCTTGCTCAATCCGGTCTTTATCTGATGAAACAAAGTTCCACCAAAGATATCGCGGCGCATCAAGTGGCTCACCACCGAAAAGAAGTACCCGTGCACCCTCGGGCGCACGTATCAACACATCTCGATCAGGTTTAAGCACTAACAGCTGTGATGAAGGGTAGAAAATCCCGTCAACCTCGATAGGGCCACTGACACTGAAGAGAGCACGCTCATGATAATCTTGTGGAAAATATACGTAACTAGCCGGCTTCATCTGCAGATCCACGTATAACGAGTCAGATGGAAAAGAGACTGGGCTACACAACGTCTGCCATGTCCCAAGCAATACCCGACCCTCAACTCCCTGATCTATGAATGTTGGTATAAAAGGCTGACCGTAGTGCACAAAGTCTGGTGTAGTCTCTTCCAACGATATTGGAAGGGCAAGCCAGCTTTGAATACCGAAGAGCTTTGCGACACCCTGTCTCGATGCCTCGTCGGATCGCTCTGAATGAACAATCCCAGAGCCTGCGGTCATTAAATTCACGGCACCTGGACCGATGATAACGTCGTTACCAAGACTGTCACGGTGTTGCATCGATCCATTGAACAAGTAACTGATTGTTGACAGTCCGATGTGAGGGTGAGGGCGCACGTCTATGCCTTCGTTCTCTAGTAATTCACCTGGTCCAAACTGATCCCAGAACACAAAAGACCCGACGGAACGTCTCTCTCTCGATGGCAAGGCCCGCTTTACTTCCAGATTTCCAATATCAGATGTACGCGGCACAATTTGTATTTCGATTGATCTCACGACGTCTAGTTTTTTCAAGATTTACGAATGTAAAAAGACCACTCTAGACGTTGGATCCGTTCCATTTTGGAACGTTTCAAGCCGACTTTCTTTTCTTGGGGAAGGCGCGTATCTTCTCGCCATGCTTACAGTCTGCCTATACCAACCAGAAATTCCCCCGAACACCGGTAATATCATCCGTCTGTGTGCCAACACCGGCAGCCAACTGCATCTGATTAAACCGCTTGGGTTCTCTCTAGAAGAAAAATCAGTCAGACGATCCGGGCTCGACTATCATGATCTGGCGCGAGTCACTGAATTTGATTCATGGGAAGGCTACATTGAAAAGAGCTCACAGCGACTTTTTGCCCTATCCACAAAAGGCTCCGTTTCCTATGAGGCTATCTCATACGCAAAGGACGACATCCTACTTTTCGGGCCTGAAACACGGGGGCTTCCTGCAGAAATTCGAGACAGCCCAGCTGTAACAGAAGTCGTCCGGATCCCTATGTCTCCGAATAATCGTAGCCTCAATCTATCCAATTCCGTTGCGATCGTTCTTTATGAGGCCTGGCGGCAATTGAAATTTTCAGGGAGTTGTTATTGAGTATTCTATCTCTTCAGGGCATTCAGATAAGTTTTGGCGGACCAGCAATCCTCAACAACTTAAATCTGAGAATCCAGCCAAAAGAACGTATCGGATTACTGGGCCGCAATGGTGCCGGGAAATCAACACTAATGAAACTCATCGCGGATGAGATTCATGCGGATTCCGGAGAGATCAATAAAAGTGCGGAACTAAAGATTGCGCGTCTGGTACAGGATGTTCCAGCAGGAACCGACGGCACAATATTCGAAGTCGTGGCCTCCGGTCTCGGCGAGCTGACACCTCTACTTGAGAAGTATCATCGAGCTTTGAGATTAGTTTCTGAAGATCCAACAGAAAAGAATCTGCAAGAGCTCGAGGAGTGTCAGCACGCTCTGGAGGCTGCGAATGGTTGGCGAATCGAACAAATGGTCGATCAAACACTGTCAAAATTCAATCTGGCTCCGGAAACACAATTCACTACCCTCTCCGGTGGCATGAAACGACGAGTGCTTCTCGCCCAAGCGTTGGTAATTGAGCCTGATTTATTGCTCCTTGATGAACCCACAAACCATCTGGATATACCCGCAATAGAATGGCTAGAAGAACAAATCAAATTATTTCAGGGCGCCGTTCTTTTTATTACCCACGATCGCCGCTTCCTCGACGCCTTGGCGACCCGTATTGTGGAGCTAGACCGTGGTGCCTTACGGAGCTATGACTGCGACTATCACACTTATTTGGAACGTCGTGACCAAGAATTAATCGCAGAAGCCAACCAATTCGCCGCATTTGACAAAAAGTTAGCCAAAGAGGAGGAGTGGATTCGACAGGGGATCAAGGCTCGGCGAACCAGAAATGAGGGCCGGGTTCGTGCACTCGAACAGCTCCGACGCGATAGAGCTGCACGCCGCGAGCGCCAACAAACAGCCGACATCACACTGGTGGATGCATCGAAATCGGGCCGTCTTGTTATTGAAGCGAACAAACTGGGCCTGACGTTAGGCGAGAAAAAGCTGTTCGATAGTTTTTCAACAGTCGTCCTACGTGGTGACCGTATTGGAGTGATCGGCCCCAATGGTGCAGGAAAAAGTACCCTAATCAAAACGTTGCTCGAACAAGTCAAACAAAGCTCAGGGACTACAAAACTCGGAACTAATTTGAAAATCGCTGTCTTCGATCAACTGAGGGAGACCTTGGACGACGATGCAACAGTCATAGATAACCTGCAACACGGCTCGGATTTCGTTGAGTCCGGCAGTGGCAAAAAGCATGTGATCGGCTACCTGCAAGATTTCCTATTCTCTCCAGAGAGGGCAAGAGGCCCTACCCGCATGCTATCGGGTGGGGAGCGAAATCGGCTGTTATTGGCTCGACTCTTCTTGAAGCCCGCAAATTTACTGATAATGGACGAGCCAACCAATGACCTTGATCTCGAAACCCTTGATATCCTTAGAGACACACTCCTCGGGTTCAAGGGTACCTTGATTGTTATAAGCCATGATCGCGATTTCCTCGACTCAGTGGTTACCAGTATTTGGTCATTCGATCCGGATCAACAACTTCGGGAATATGTCGGCGGCTACAGTGACTGGATTCGCCAACGACCTGAGCCTCCCTCGAGCGAGAATACAAGCCAAGTCACAAAAGTAATCCATCAACAATCTAGAAATGCCCCAAAAAAGAAACTAGCGTTCCATGAGAAGCGTGAATACGAGGCTCTGGGCTCCGAAGTCGAGCGACTCGAAAAAGAAATCAAAGAACTAGATGCCCTAATGACAGATCCCGATTTCTTTACGACCGACCCTGCGCTTGCTGCAACAGAAAGTACCCGCTATCAGGAATTGCAGGCAGAGCTTGATGAGAAATTCCTCCGATTTCTAGAGCTCGACGAGCGCGCTAGCTGACCCAAGAAAGCTCGGTAAACGCTATGTCAGCCTCGACAATAACGATGATCTTAAATGCGGTTAGACTCTATAAGTACAACAGGTCCAGACGGGCAGTGAATCGGTTGCGCTGTCGTTTTTGATTACGATGTCAGTGCCTCTAGGACTCATGGGCCTGGCCAAGTTTCGCTCATCAGTTTCAAAAACCAGTGAAACGACTCAAACCGTTAGACAGGCCGAACTCTCAACACAGAACCTGATAACCAAGATCGAGTCAAAAGTTCAGAATAAAATCCATTTAATCAGAGCTTTTAATTGTAGTAGGCTCAAGACATGAAAGAGTCCTTCATCCTGCTCGGCTTGTTATTAATCAGCGCGACAAATGCCACCGCGCTTGATTTTTCTCGGTCTGATCCCAGTCAGGAATTCTGTAAAGACATCGTCAACCATCTCGCCGAGTTTGGTGTGAGCGTCTCTCATACGCATATGAAAAAATGTTCGCTATTGTCCCTCGCTGGCGCCTCAGCGACATTTGAGCGGCCATACGGCGATTCGCTCCATGTGCGTGTTAAAAGTAATCCCTACCGAATGTTCGTCACCCGCGGTGATCAGCGTGTAGGCACTTGTTACGTTCTTCATCCTCGCAGGGTCGCGCGTCGAGTCGAGGGTCGGACCTGTTAGCGATGTCTACACCTCGCCTCAAGCTCAAACTCCAACTCGATGACAACGACTCATTAATCGGCCCCGGGAAAATCGCGTTGCTCAAGGCGATTCAAAAAGAACATTCTCTATCGCGAGCCGCGAAGTCTATCAACATGTCGTACCGTAAAGCTTGGCTTTTGATTCAAGAGCTAAATGAGTCGCTCAGTGGACCAGTTTTAGTAACGCAAACTGGCGGACAGTCTGGGGGCGGAAGCGAACTAACTAAGATCGCGACCGATATTATAGATGTTTATGAGCAGCTGACGCAGGAGGCCGAAGAAGCTACTGAGGCGACTCGTAAAACCATCGCCTCATTGCTCAAATAACTACAACACGGACAGCGCCGCTTGGTAGTCCGGCTCAGTTGACACCTCTTGCACTAAATCGACGTGCTTAACCATCCCGCTCGCATCAATGACGATAACGGCCCGCGCGGTTAACCCACGTCTAATTCCTGTCAGGACGGTTACGCCGTAATCATCTGAAAAAGACGACCTGAATGAAGAAGCAGTGATCACTCGATCAAGGCCCTCTGCCCCACAAAATCGCTTTTGTGCGTACGGCAGGTCGGCACTAACACACAGAACCGCTGTATTTTCAAGGTTTGCCAACTCTTCATTAAATCTACGAGTACTTTTAGCGCATGTGGGGGTATCGATCGACGGAAATATATTCAAAACAAGATTTCGGCCCCCAAAATCACTCAACACTATCTCAGTGAGGTCATTCGCAGTAAGAACAAACTCAGGTGCCTGCTCGCCTACTGGCGGAAGATTTCCCTTTACGTCGACAGTCTCTCCGCGCCAGCCGATTTGTATTGTCATATTTCACGCCTCCACTTTCCTGAAGGAAGCTGGTGGCGGCTCGCTATTTTTCAATTATGAACCGTTGAAAAATCTTCCAAATATTTTCCGTAACCGGCTTTTTCCAGGTCATCTACCGCGACAAACCGTAAAGCTGCTGAGTTTATGCAGTACCTCAACCCGGTTGGCTTTGGACCGTCAGGAAACACATGCCCAAGATGCGAGTCACCAAACTTGGAGCGTACCTCAATACGCTTCATCCAGAGCTTGTTATCGGCCCGTTCCACAATGTGGCTGGACTCCAGCGGTTCCCAAAAGGACGGCCAACCCGTACCTGAATCGTACTTATGAAGCGAACTAAAAAGCGGCTCTCCAGAAACTACATCGACATAAATACCATCAAGTTTTTGATCCCAAAAGGCATTCTGAAAGGGCGGTTCAGTACCATCTTCCTGTGTCACCTCATACTGCAAAGGTGTCAATCGGGATCTGATTTCCAGCAGGCTTGGCTTCCGATACGGACTTTTTCTGAGATTAACCTCGCCAAAAAGCAAAAAGTCAGCGCGATGTGCCCAAGCGCGTTCTAAAAACTGATCCCGGCCCGAGCGGTATCGGTAAAATTTATACTGAAGTGCGTTGGTTTTGTAATAATCTTGATGATAATCCTCGGCCGGATAGAAAGTTGGTACAGATAAAATTTCTGTCACAATCGGCGCTTCAAAAATCATCGCGTCTGTTAGACGCCTCCTGGATTCAAGTGCGAGTGACATTTGCTCATCGGTGTGCGTAAAAATTACAGACCGATACTGCGGCCCCCGATCAACGAACTGTCCACCCGGATCAGTCGGGTCTATCTGTTTCCAGTAAGTATCAAGCAGCGTCTGATAATCGACGATACGTGGGTCGTAGGTTATCTCCACTACCTCAATATGACCGGTTTTCCCCGATGTTACTTGGGCATATGTTGGGTTCGGAATCGAGCCCCCGGTATAACCTGCGACAACTGAACTTACCCCGTGAATTGATTCAAAGGATGGCTCCAGACACCAGAAGCATCCACCGCCAAAGGTGGCTTTTTCAGTCTCAGCGGAGACCCAGCCTGACAAGACAAACGATACTATTGCGAGTGCTTTTTTCATCGAAACTCCGTCTAACGACTCTTCACCCTAATGTTGCGACTTTAGTATTAATTCACCCAGTTTTGCAACTATCCTACCGTCAATGACCGCAAGCCCAAATGCAATTAACAGATAAGCAATTACATGTTGCAGGGTAAGAACCTCTCCCAGAAAGACAACGCCGAGCCCCGACGCGCTCACGGGCACTAAAAATGTAACTAAAACCACATTATTGGCGCCTGCCGTTTTAAGCACCCGAAAGTAGATATAGAACGCGAGAGTCGTTGATAGAAGTCCGATTGCAAAGACCGCAAGCCAGGGCGCAAGACCGGGCATTGGTATTGCCCAGGGCTTGTCAATGATCATGACTATGGGGATCATCCAACAAGTCCCGTACAGTACCTGGCCTGTTGCGTTAATAAGTGGGGCGTTTTCTTTTAACCGCTTGGAGTACACAGAGCCAAAGGCATAGCAAAATGTCGCAGTAAGACCAGCGGTCATTCCCAACAAAGATGCCCCACCCTCCATCGCAGCCGGACCAAATAGCACGAGGACACCACTGAACCCAAAGCCAATTCCCAATATTTTATTGATTGATAACCTCTCGTCTGTGGTCAATTGGTGAGCGACTAATGCTGTCATGATCGGAGTGGTCGCATTGATGATTGAGGCGAGTGACCCCGTAATTTCGGTTTGCCCGAAACTGATCAAACTGAATGGAATCGCGTTGTTAATAAGGCCAATGAATGCAAAGGATTGCCACTGTTCTGTGAGTGCTCCTAAGCGATAGCCAAGGATCTTCAAAAGGATTACCAGTCCAATCAGGCCAACCATTAATCGACCAAGCACGCTCGTCATAGGTGGCATCGCCTCGAGCATTACCTCGATAAAGAAAAACGATCCTCCCCAGACGAGGGACAGAAGTACTATACGGAACCAATCAGCGACTGCCATAAGACCTCACAACATATGTCGTCTAGCGTACACTAGGCATATGCAGATCCCAACGAACGACAACAGCTGGCTGAAAGCCTCCAATTGGCAGGAAGTTCTCGAAAATCCTGACCGTCTTCCAGAGGACATCAGACACTACCTCGAAACACAAAACCGTAGGACTGAGGAATGGCTTGGAGGAACAGAATCACGAAAATGGATCATTGATGAGTTAAAGGCAACGATCAGGGACCGCGACGACTCGGTACCCATCAGCGACGGAGTTTTTTCCTACTGGCAACGATTTGTTGAAGGTGCTGAGCATCCTGATTTCCTGAGGCAACATCAATCCGAAAAGTCTGAGGTCCTTCTCTCTGGTGATATGCGGGCAACAAATCATCCCTACTATGATATAGGAGCCGCAGATCATTCCCCTGATCATCAATTTTTCGCGGTGACTGAAGATCGGCAGGGCTCTGAGCGGTACACGCTTACTATATTTCAAGCAGGAACGCAGGAACAACTGGAAGATTCACTCACTGACTGCCGTGGGGATTTTGAATGGAGTACTGACAGCACCAAAATTCTCTACACGCGTCTCGACGAGAATCAACGACCGAGCTCGGTTTGGTGTCACGACATCGGGAGTATCCAGAACGACGATCAATTAGTCTTCGACCTCGAACATCCTGGCCGGTTCATTGGTCTTGGCAAGACGAGTTCTGAGAAATGGATCACGATTGATATCCATGATCACCAAACAAATCAGAGTTTTCTTTTGGATGCGACACTCGCTGATTTGACGCCACTTCCAGTGACCGATTGGATCAAGGGACTAGAGTATGAAGTAGAGGAGTTCAATTCTTATCTGATCATCCGCGGCAACCACGACCATGAGGATTTCGCTCTTTACAGGGCGCCAATTCCGGATATTTCAAGGCCCAGTAACCCAGATTCATGGACAATATTGTGGGTGCCTACCGAGGGGGCCGTATTCAGCGACTACGAGGTGCTCAAAAATCACTGGATCATCGAGTACTCAGAGGAGGGGTGTGGTCGATATCTAATTGCTGAGCCGGATCCGGTGACGTTCAGGATTCGGCAAGAACTCGATCTCCAAACATCTATCCACGACGCCCATCTAGATCCGTTACCCGGGTTTGACCGTGAAACGATTCGCATGCAGATTTCTACACCCGCCTCGCCACCGGAGGTGACAGAGATCGATCTTCGCTCTGGCAAATCAAGACAGCTTAAAATTTCAGTACCGCCGAACGGTCACGATTCCGCAAATTATATTGTCAAAAGACATTACGGGGTATCAGGAGATGGGCAACTAGTACCACTGACCATTGTCCACCATAAAGACGTGGTCCCAAATCACGGGAGCCCAGTATTATTAACCGGATACGGAGCCTATGGGATGAGCCTGACTCCACGCTTCAGTGCGACTCGCAGAATACTACTAACGCGGGGAGTCATACACGTAACCGCGCATGTTCGAGGAGGTATGGAAAAGGGATATCAGTGGTACAGATCCGGGCGAATGGCTGACAAAGATAAATCATTCGATGATTTTGTGGGCGCAGCAGAATCACTCATTCGAGATGGTTATACGTCTGCGGGTCACATAATCATACACGGCGGCAGTGCAGGCGGCCTGCTAGTCGGTGCAGTGGCCATGCGTCGACCTGAACTATTCAGAGGGGTAATAGCAGACGTTCCATTTGTCGATGTACTTAAAACCATGCTTGACGCAGATCTACCGCTGACCCCTCCGGAGTGGCCCGAGTGGGGGAATCCGATCGAATCTGAAGATGCAAAACGTCGTTTAAGTCATTTTTCCCCAACACAAATGGTTTATAAGAGGCGGTATCCATGCATTCTTGCAACGGCTGGGTTGACAGATCCGCGGGTAACTTATTGGGAGCCGGCCCGCTGGATTCATCGTCTTCAAGCGCTTGGACTTGATGGGCCTTT
Source organism: uncultured Gammaproteobacteria bacterium (assembly GCA_913042205.1). Classification (GTDB taxonomy): domain Bacteria; phylum Pseudomonadota; class Gammaproteobacteria; order Pseudomonadales; family Litorivicinaceae; genus HIMB30. Next base: position 20,447 of record CAJWIY010000012.1, on the reverse strand, counting down.
TCTGTTGTATACCGAACTTAACGCTGGTCATGGTGGCCCAAGCGGTCGTTATTCGGGCCTCGATGACATCGCGAAAATTTATCAAACTGTTATCCAACTCTTCAAACTACCAATTGAGGCACCCCATGCCCTTTGACATTGATTGGCAGACGATTGATGACGTATTGCTCGATATGGATGGGACACTTTTAGACCTTAATTATGATGCAACCTTTTGGCTGAAAAACGTACATGCCCTTGTTTCCAACTTGACAGGAGAGCCCGAACACAAGATCCGTGAGCGATTTCACCAAGAACTGCAAAAACATAAGGGCACCCTCGTCTGGTATTGCACAACATACTGGGCGTCTTTTTTTGGCATAGATATTATCGAAGCTAAGAAGCGGCTTGCGCACTTAATCAGATTCAGGCCACATGCTCAGCAGTTTCTCTATGCACTAAAACCCCTGCCCTTACGCACGCTAATCGCAACTAATGCGCACCCTGACGTTATCCAGTTGAAACTCGATGTAGTGCCACTCGCAGCAATGGTTGACGGGATCGTTTCAAGTCATCAGTACGGTGTCGCAAAAGAGCACCCTGATTTTTGGAAGGCGCTGTTCGATGAATACGCAATTGATCCAGCCCGTGCTGTATTCATAGATGATTCGCCAAGAGTATTAGAGGCAGCAGACCATGCAGGCATTCGTGAGGTTATTGAGATTAGACACCCAAATCTTTCTGAACCGCCGAGGGCCAAATGGAAGCAAGGGATCGATGATTTTGATGTTCTAATTCCGGGGCTCAAAATAATGATGAAAACATGAGTGGTGTTAGGCTCGACAAGTGGCTTTGGGCGGCTCGATTTTTTAAAACACGAGGCCTGGCCCGTGATGCTATCGACGGTGGCAAAATTCATCTTGATGGCATCAAAGCTAAGCCCTCAAAGATGGTGGTCCCGGGATTGGAGATTGAAATATCAAGAGGGCAATCAAGCATGGTGATAAACGTTCTCGACGTGCGGGAGGATCGTAGACCCGCCGTCGAGGCGCAACTTTTATACCAAGAAACTTCAGAATCAATTGAGAAGCGAGAAGCTGAGCGTGATCTCTTTAGATATTCTCGTGCGGGTTATCAGCCGGCAGATCATCGTCCAAACAAAAAAGAAAGGCGTCAGATGACGAAGCTGAAAGGAAAATCCAATGACTGATTTGGTAGCAGACCAGAATGCCGTTCGACGTTACCTTTGCGATGATGCACCCGACGCACGCTTAATAACAGTCAGGCTCGGTAGCACCAAGGATGAGATGCTTGATCATCAAAACATGCCCGACATCTTAAAGTCTTTATGTGAAGAGCTTGTTGCCGCCTGCTGCATGCTATCACATATGCTGAAATTCGACGGCGAGATGATTGTTCAAATTAAAGGATCCGGCCCAGTCACCATGATAGTGGCTGAATGCTCCTCTGAGGGCAGGATTCGAAGTACAGCGCAATGGCACGATCTTACTGAGGCGGCAAGCTTTCGAGAGCTTTTGGGGACGGGTTACTTAGCAGTCACAATCGACCCAAAACAGGGCGAACGCTATCAGGGGATCGTCCCATTAGAATCTGATTCAATTGAAGGGTGCATAAATCATTACTTTAAAAGTTCTGAACAGCTAGATACTAAACTTTGGTTATCAAGTAGGGAGAAAAGTGTTGGTGGCCTATTGATCCAACGCCTCCCAGCGGAAGGCGGCCGAGCACTTCTAGAAGATTCAAATTGGCAAACTCTGGCAACACTTGCGGATACGATCACGAAGAAAGAACTTTCTTCTGAAGCTGGTCCCCTCTTAATTTATAAATTATTTCATGAGCTCAATCCCCGAGGCCTTGATCCATGGGAAATCCATTTTGGCTGCACATGCTCTCGAGAGCGATCTGCTCGTGCCATTCGTGCACTTGGCGAAAAAGAGGTCAAGCAATTGTTTTTGGAGCGACCGTCACTAAAGGTTGACTGTCATTTTTGCGGGCAGGTGTACCAATATGACCATGCTGACTTAGAATGGCTACTATCTGATCAGCCACCGGGGTCTGACACATTACAATGAAAACTGATGAGTCTAGTCGGTACGACGACCTCACCGTTTCCGAATTAATTGAACACGCGCTGGCGCTCGATGAGGGTCAGCTATCTGCAAAAGGCGCCCTGGTAGTTTCACCTAAACGAAACACGGGAGTGCAAAGGTTTATCGTCAATGAGCCTTCAGTAAGTGACGTAATTCGTGCTGATGCGCAGTTTCATTTATTAGACAGCGGAGTTTTTAAATCGACCTGGGAGCGCGTTAAAGGTGACGTAGCCGAGCGTTCGAGATATCGCGTCCGAGCCCACATGGGTGTCGATTCCGACATCGCAGTACCCCTCGAGATCACGACATTGAACGCATGGCACGCGTTAAGCTGTCACCATTTATGTCACTGTCCCAGTGAATTTAATCCGCGTGAAAAACCGGTGTGGAAGTTAATTTGGACCCCACTTTCCAGTTTCGGTGACGCCGAAATTTTAAGTCACGATGGTGGGGCCATTTTAATCCATGTCGGCAAACGTCAGATCCTGATGGGCGGCGTCCTCACAACCGGAGAAATGCGACGAACACTCATGACCCTCCTAGGCTTAATTCTTCCAGAGAAAAATGCCTTACCGTTGCACGGAGCAGCAGCGCAGGGCAACGGAGAAATCACACTTTTCTTGGGTCCAGCGGGTACACAAAAGAGCACATGGGCACTACGTTGCGGTCAGCTCATTGGTGACCGCGCTCTATCATGGTCGAACAATGGCCTGCACCGTCTGGCCGATGGTTGCCGTCTGCACCTCAACCACAGCTTACCCATTAGCCTCGATAAAGCCCTTCAATTCGGGACCATTGCCGAAAATCTAACCCTAACAGATAAGCGTAATCCAACACTTGATGACCCAGACAACGATCTGAGCACACGAACACCAGCGCACTTGGTCGTGCCGCTAGAGCTGCTAGACGCGACCCCCGAAGCACGCACAGATGGACCGACTCAACTTGTTATTTTGACCACCGATCCTTTGGGTGTTCTACCCCCACTAGCAAAAATTTCGCATGAGCAATGTCTAGCTTGGTTTATGCTGGGTTACGGAAATCATCTTGGACCGCTAGAGGAGCTGCTACCAGAGACTGATGTTCGTTTCACGCCAGGATTTATGGACACACTTCTGCCAAGGAATCTCAACGACTATGTGCTTATTTTGGAAGATTTATTGGAGAACTACGAGACGCGGTGCTTCTTGGTGAATGCCGGCTGGCATGGTGGACAAATAGGCCAAGGCAGTCCCTTGTCCAAATCAGAGGAAAGCGCGGTGATAGACAGCATGCATCATTGTGCTGATTGGCAACACCTCGGCTCACTTGGACTGTCAATACCTGCTCAGAAATCCGATACCGCTACCGTCTGGAATCCTGAGGACCGTTGGCCAGAGTGCAGTGATTTTCAATCCAATTTATCAAAACTGATCAGCCTGATTGCTGGTGAACTGCAACGGACCAGTGATCCACAACGGTGGCTCAGAGCCATGGAGATCGAGTGCACCTAAAATTACCATCGATTCCCTCACACGTCCTTCAGCCAGCTAATCTTGAAGTACTTTACCACCATCTTTCGGGAATGCGATTCGGCGTCGAAAAGGAGGGATTAAGGGTCAACGCCAAGACCGGGGAGCTCGCTCAGACCCCGCATCCAAACGCATTGGGATCCGCGTTAACGCACCCACATATTACAACCGACTACTCTGAGGCCCTGCTAGAATTTGTCACCGGTACACACAGCTCACCACAAGCAGCGATCAGCCAACTCGAGCAACTGCAAAGATTCGCAAGCTCTGTACTAGAAAATGAGCGAATTTGGCCGCTGTCTATGCCGTGCGTCTTACCAGAGTCAGACGCTGACATACCGCTAGCCTATTATGGAGAGTCGCACATTGGCCGACTCAAAACAGTGTACCGACGCGGACTTGGCTTCCGATATGGGCGACAAATGCAAACCATCGCGGGAGTGCACTTTAATCTATCCTTTAGCGATGATTTTTGGCGATGGAAAGCAAGCTTGGGTGCGAATCCGGGTGAGCCTGACATCCGTACCATTCGTGATACCGGTTACCTCCGGACGATTCGTAACTTCAGGCGAATTCAGTGGTTAATCATGCTCTTGACTGGATCCAGCCCTTCCGTCGACGAAAGTTTCCGTTTACTAGCCACCGACCGGTTTCGGATTTCAGGTCGAACGCGTCTCGCCGAGGGTGCAACCAGCCTTCGTATGAGCGATCTCGGGTACCAATCGGCGGCACAGGAATCGATTAATATTTGCTTCAACCAGCTAGACACATACTGCAATACCCTCTCTAACGCAGTTCATCGCCCATGGCCAACCTACGAGGGCTTGGGGCTCAAAGATAGAATCGGTTTCAAACAACTTAACGTCGCTGTTCTACAAATTGAGAATGAATATTACTCAAGTATCCGGCCCAAACGTATTCAACAATCAGGTGAGCGTCCGGTTCGGGCCCTTATTAATCGCGGCATTGAGTATCTCGAGGTGCGCGCCATAGATCTAAATCCATTCGCCCCAAACGGTATCACGGAGTACGAGGCGTCCCTGATAACACTGTTGATGACGGTCTCCGCACTTGCAGACAGCCCTTTCAACAGCCCGGAGGAACGGATTGCCATCGAAGGAATTAATGCGCGCGCCAGCTGGGCTGGTCGCCGCTCTGATCAACGCTTCGACGAGCGATCGTCCTTCAAAGATTCGGGTATTCAGTTCCTTGCAGCACTTGATCCAATAGCCGAATCCTTAAACAAAGCATTTCAAACCGATAGCTTCACAGGTGCTCTAGAAGATGCGCGACTAAGACTAGATGGTACCTATCCATTACTTTCTGAAGAAATTGAGAATGCTGCACTTAACGAGGGCCACTTGGAGTTTGGGTTAACGCGCGCCCAAAAACATTACGATGACTGGAAAACAGTTAGCCTTTCGCCTGATGCATTGGTCACAATGAGGAAAGAGGCGGAACAGAGCCATCAATCAGAAGAAAAAATTACCGCCAGCAACGAAGGCTCATTTGATGCCTTCGTGGAGGCGTATATCAATCAAACCTAATCACTTGGCCGGGTTGATTTCCAATAACTCAACATCAAAGACGAGTACTGAATTTGGTGGGATGGGACCTGTCCCGGCGGGGCCATAAGCCAAAGCCGATGGAATTGTGAACTCAAATTTTGATCCTACCTTCATCAACTGGACTCCCTCCGACCAGCCGGGTATTACCCCATTGAGCGGAAAACTCACCGGTTCACCCCGCGCTACGGAGCTGTCGAACACGTCGCCTGAAATCAACCGACCTTCGTAATGCACCTTGACCGTATCAGTGGCTTTTGGAGCGTCTCCAGAACCCTTCTTCAAAATCTTATATTGGAGACCCGAAGCCGTAACAGTCACCCCATCCTTCTTTGAATTATCAGCCAAAAAGGCCTCGCCTGACTTAAGATTTGCTTCAGCCATTGCCTTTACCTGCTTCTGTTGTTCTGAACGAACCCGTGCCTGTGCGTCTTGAACGACCTGATTAATCTCAGGCCGGTCAAGTTTCCAACTACTTGGATCTTTCGAGTCCTTCAAACCCTCAAGCACAAACTCCGGATCCAAATCGCCAAAATCGTTCTGGATTCGCTCACCCAGGACAACACCAAGACTGTAGCTTAGTTTCTCTAAATCAGTTGAGGGTTCGTTGGCGAGCGCTGGAATCGCTAGCAACGACGCAATCAGAGCGCCCCGAAACAATGATTTCATACATACTCCTTAATTTAATTCGGGAAGCCTATCAGGCTCTGGGGTAGCAATGCCACGCAATACTCGATTTCCCTCGATAATGCGCGAGCACGTGGTCAACAAACATAAAGTACCAAAGATCCACGCGAGCCATTCAAACCAAGTTGGAATCAGACACATCAAGAGTAAAACTACCGTCGTCTCAAAGCCCTCAGTCAATCCTTGAAGATAGTAGATGGACTTTTCTTTCAGTGATTGATTTTGCAATCCATGTCGTGCTGCAAAAATAGAGAAAGCGAGAAAGGTCGAACCAGTTCCGACAAAGCTAAATAGAAGGAAAGTGGCCGCCAGAGCGACACTCGGGTCCCGAATTGCAAATCCCAAAGGTATTGCGCTGTAAATCAGGAAATCACACGTGATGTCGAAAAATGCTCCTCGCTCGGTAGGTCCTTGAATCCTTGCTAATGTGCCATCGAGTCCATCCAGTAATCGATTCAAACAGAAACACAGAACCGCGACAACTAAAGCATCTAGTGTGATTGCGATCACAGCCAAAAAACCAAAACAGGCGCCAATTACTGTGAGTTGAGTTGCGGTGATACCGACTGATGCCAACGGTCTCCCCATGGCTCTTAGTGGGGTCCTCAAACGTTTCATAATGAAGGCATCAAGCATATACATTCCCCCTCAGATGGCCGATCTTCAGCATGGTGAGTGACCAAAATTCCATACGACTGGTCGTTTTTTATCTGCCCAAAAAGTACTGTCTTAACATATTCTCTAGTCTCAATATCAAGCGCACTGAAGGGCTCATCCAAGAGTAATACGCGAGGGTGCGGCGCCAAGGCTCGAGCGACAGCAACACGCATCATTTGACCTCTTGACAAACGAAATGGATCCGCCCTAGCCATCCCATCCAAGCCCAACTGATTGAGTAACGTATTAACACGACACTCATGTTCGGATCGAGGAAATCGGTGCATCGAGAGAGCAATGTTTGCGCCAACCGACAAATGCGAAAAAAGCATCGGATCCTGAAACACTGTTTGCGCGCACTCACTCAAACGAACTGACATATCCATGCACTGACCATCAAGTGTGACCTGACCGACCAACTCCACTTGTGGTTCCTCGTGAATAAGTGCATGAAGCAATGTCGACTTTCCACGGCCTGATTCACCCTGAAGAGTGAATATTTCTCCTGGCTTGATAGCACAGGACATCGGTTCAAAAAGGAGACTATTAGCACGCTTGACTGACACGTTATCGAGAGTCAGCATAGCCCTCCCCTTGCATCCCAGCTCGATGTTTCCACAACGACTGATTAATCAACAACGCGAGGGCAAAAGCCACAAACGGTAACAGTAAATTAATCAATCCTGCCAAAGCAGCTGATCTTCGATCACTCCCCACAGTGACTACCAGCTCGGTCATGAGTGTCTCAACACGACCCCCGCCCAATAACACGGTCTGGGTATATAAAGCACAGCTTACCGCAAACGCAAGCGCACCAGCCAAAACTAATAGTCGGCTATGCCGTGGAACCCAAACCCGAAAAAGCCTCAAGCAGACCGACATACTTGACTGCTTGAGGATCATTTCATGGCGGATATCACGATCAAACCAAGGTTCGCTCACAATAATCATGACATAAGGCAGTGCAATCAACGTATGGCCAAGGATCACGGGCCAAACACCAGGACTTCCGCCCAAAAAATAAACCCAAGCAAGAAGACCCGACGCCAACGGAAGAGCAGGCATCCAGAGGTATGCCCACCAGAGCCAGTGTAATCGGTTACGCCCTCGAGAAACAGAATATTCAAGAATTCCAACCGCTATACAAACTGCAATAACACTCGTAGAAAAACCAATGACCAGAGACGTAACAAGCGGCGATAGTAAAGAAAAAACCGACGTTAGAGCATGGACAGAAAAGACCGGCAAAGGCTCCGATACATCCCATCGCAAAGTCACCGACCAGATCAATAAACTGACCACTGCCATACAGATAAGACCAGAAAAACTGATAATAAAAAGCCGTGCCACAAAATTAATACCGGGTAAGGACCAGCGTTTGTTGCTCACCCTCGAGCGATTAAGGATCTGGAATACAAGCCAAACCAGTCCAATTACCAATAATAATATTATCAGACCAATGGAACCAGCTTGCCGATTGAGAGGGTCTGGATCTATAAGCAACTGAAATAAACGAACCCCTATCAACTGTGGTTGATCAGGTCCCAAAATTAGGCTGACTTCCAGATTGGTTAGACTAAAAACAAAGACAACAAAAACAGCTGGCCACAAGGAGCGCAGTATTTGCGGCCAGATCAATTGATGATGACATTCAGAGGGTGTCAAACCTGCCTGAGCAGCAATAACACGGTAAGATTGTAATGGAAGGCGCTTTGCGATAATCACGGCGGTCGCAGTCAAAAACGCGCTCTCTTTTATACCCAACGATAGTATCGCTCCCAGACCCCACTTATCTCTGGGAAAGAGGTATTGTGCATGCACCGGCAAATCTAAAATGGGCGCCAGCCACCGCCAGCCGACACCACCAGCAGATAGAGCAAGCAATAATCCGAGCGCTAGAGCACTATGAGGCATCGCTAATAATAGACTCCGCCAAAGTGGGGAATCATGGGTTTTCGTCACCTTCTGTGTAACTGCACGTGCGACGAAAAGGGAGATCAGAAGTGACGCGAAAGCGACCCAAACCGACAGCAAAATCGACTCTAACAACGCGGGCTCGGTGATCAACCGATCAACTCCGCTACTCCAGTTGATTCCTGAATAACGCCCGCAAGCATCATCAATGAGTCCAGCAATGGGCAGAAAGAGAATGAGCGCAAACAGTCGCTCAATCGGAGTCACCGGGTCTGTCCAAAATATCGTGCTTTCCAGGCAACCTCTAGCGGTTCAACCCAGCTTGCGTGGGGTTCCGGAAGGGGCATGCCAAGCGCATCACTGGTCAAAGTCGCGGGCCCTAAATCAATCGATTCAAACAACACACGATCCTTCTCGGACAGACGCATGACATCAATAACGGTAGGATCCCCCCAGACTGATGGTGATGCTTTGTCGGCTTGCGCCTCTGCACTCAACAGAAGATTTATCCAAACTAATGCACCGGCGCGCGCAGATGTGTTAAAGGGAATAGCAAGGAAGTGGGTGTTACCAATAGTGCCTGCATCGTGAACATAGGTTCTCACCGATGACGCAAACCGGCCATCAATGATCCGCTGAGATGCGTCATTAGGATTGAAGCTTAACGCAATATCGAGCAAACCATCAGAAAACAGATCCATCATAACCTCAGCAGAGTCAGGAAACTCCCGTCCAGTCCGCCACAGATGAGGGTGCAATGAATCAAGAAATTCCCAGAGGGGCTTTGTTACTATCTCAAATCGTTCACCGGAATGTGGCTCCGATAGCCAATCAATATGATGGGTTGTCTCTAAAAGCGCTTGCTTAAGAAAAGTCGTGCCGTGGAAATTTGGAGGCTCCGGATAGGTCAGGCGACCGGGATTCTCTCTGGCATACTCATACATTTCCTGCATTGATCGAGGCGGGTTTGACATCCGCCTCTGGTCATAAATAAAAACCAGTCGGGCACGACCCCACGGCGCCTCGAGGCCGTCAGTGGTAACAGAAAAATCAGCGAAGATTGTTGGATCATCGAGATTGATATTTTTAGCCGATGGTAAAGCTGAAACAAACGATTCACCGAGTAACCCATCACGCTTCATTCGTGCGAAATTCTCACCATTAATCCACAAAACATCAACCGACCCCTGGTCAGACTTTCCTATGCGCTTGGCTGTCTGGATGCCCTGTATAGCCAAAGATATGTCGTCAACCTTGACATGATTCACCGTGACACCACTTCGTTCCTTAACAATCGCGCTCCACCGCTTAATATATTGATTAATCGAAGGCGACCCACCCCAGGCATAAAAGTAGACAGTTTGACCTCGCGCACGACGTTCGGTGTCACCCCACTCAGACGCCTGCAAGTTTTGCACTCCGAAAAGTAACCCAATTAAAGTGACTAAGCGAATTAACATTCGTGGAACTCCCTCTTCTGACGATTGGAAATCAGGGCAGACGCGGCGGAAAATATACCAAGCAAAACCAGTGGTACCCAGATCTCGGGGTTCTCGGTAATACTCCAATGAAGGCTCAGGCCTTGAGACAGCATCGTATCTAAACCGCGTCCGACACTGACATAGACAGCAGTTCCGGGGATAATGCCTAGGATAGTTGCGAAAACATAATCACGCTGTCGCATTTTTAGCAACGCGGGAATAATATTCACCAGCCAAAAAGGGAAAAAAGGGACCAAGCGCATCATCAAGAGCCACCGGATTGGGCTTTGATGAAACACTGCTCGGACTTTCTTAAGAGTGTCGGTTGCTCGCTCAAAGAAAAATTTGTTCGCAACGGTTGAAGCCAGCCAAAAGATCACTAAGGCACCCGAGGTTGCTGCTGCTATGACAATCGGGAATGTGATCCACCCGAATAAGGCTGCCCCCATGAGCGTTAATGTTGATGCAACAGGTAGAGACAAACTAACTGACCCTAGATATGAAAGAAAAAAAATTAGCAGAGACAATACATAGTGATCTCTGATTATGTTTTTACTTTCTGAATACTGATCAAGGAAATTTTGGACGCTGACCCATTCACGACCAAACCACATTACAATAAGTAGAGCAGCCAAACCAAAAGCCCATCTTATTCGTCCCATAGTGGCTCCAATAAAGTTTCGTGAGATCGCGCTCTTGAAAGACGCGAAACTAGATAACAATTCAGATACCCTATGGGCATCTCTATAGATTTCATCCGAAGAGGTTTAAGATGACGGGAATTTTTTCTGTCGGCTATCCCACCAGACGCTTGCGTCGTAATCGACGAGACGCCTTCTCTCGCGCGCTTGTGCGAGAAAATACGCTGACCATCTCACATCTAATCTATCCGATGTTTGTGCTCGATGGCCGCAACGTGCGCGAACCGATTAGCTCAATGCCTGAAGTAGAGCGTCTGTCGATCGACTTAATGCTAAAGCAGGCGGGGCGTGCACATTCGCTAGGCATCCCCGCAGTCGCGATATTCCCAGTTGTCCGCGAGCACAAATCTGAAGACGGACGCGAGGCGTTCAACTCTGATGGACTCATTCAAAGAGCCATTCGGGCCCTGAAGTCAGAACTTCCAGATCTTGGGGTCATTACCGATGTAGCGCTTGACCCGTACACGACGCATGGACAAGATGGATTGATAGACGCATCTGGCTACGTATTGAATGATGAAACATGCGCCGTGTTGGTGAAACAAGCTCTATCCCACGCGGAGGCTGGTGCAGATATTGTAGCGCCCAGCGATATGATGGACGGTCGTATTGGTCGAATTCGTGACGCTTTGGAGGAACAGGGGCATATCAACACGCGGATTCTTGCGTATTCAGCGAAGTATGCAAGTTATTTCTATGGTCCCTTCAGGGACGCTATCGGCTCCAGTGAGACACTTGGTCAAAAGGATAAACGTACCTATCAAATGGACCCGTTAAATAGCGATGAAGCGTTGCATGAGGCTGCGGAGGACTTGTACGAAGGTGCCGACATTGTAATGATCAAGCCAGGTCTGCCGTATCTTGACATAGTCCAGCGAATCAAAGCGACCTTCAAAATACCGGTTGCCGTATATCAAGTCAGTGGTGAATACGCAATGATTCACGCCGCGCATCAAAACGGTTGGATTGACGGGAAAGCCGTCATGATGGAAAGTCTCGAATCAATGGTCCGTGCCGGAGCTGACTGTATACTGACTTACGCTGCAATTAAGGCAGCCGAAAATCTCACGAATTAGATATAAAAACATAACGGGGAAACAATGAGCGACCAAATTACAACTCTCACAAATGATAACCTTGATTCTGTATTGCAAGACGCACAAATACCGGTACTAGTGGATTTCTGGGCAGAGTGGTGCGGTCCGTGTAAAACGATCGCTCCCGTTTTGGAAGAACTGGCTTCTGAATATACCGGTCGCGTTGCGGTTGCCAAATTAAATGTCGATGATCACCGAGATGCAGCGGAAAAATTTAATATTCGTGGCATTCCTACGCTTATTTTGTTCAAAAATGGTGAGCCGGAAGCAACAAAAGTGGGAGCGCTCTCGAAAAGCCAGTTAGCCGCTTTTATTGATTCGAATATTTAAAGGACTAGACGAGCACACCGAAAGCGCCTAAGCTACAAAGGTGGATGCTCTTCACAACCCTCTTTTTTTCAGAAAACAATTTTCAGAAAACAACTTTACCAACGTAAATAGCGCCTGCGGTCCGAGCCGAAGTAATCCAGAGAACACATGAACCTCACAGAACTTAAGAAAAAATCGATGCCGCAGCTCCTTGAGATTGCGGATAGCATGAACCTCGAGAATCTTGCGCGGTCCCGGAAACAAGACGTTATTTTTTCCATCTTAAAGGCCCACGCCAAAAGTGGAGAAGATATTTACGGTGATGGAGTGTTGGAGATCCTATCGGACGGGTTTGGATTCCTGCGATCAGCTGACTCTAGTTACCTTGCAGGTCCTGACGACATTTATGTCTCACCCAGTCAAATTCGTCGATTTAACCTTCGAAAAGGCGACTCTATCTCAGGCAAGATCCGTCCGCCAAAAGATAGCGAACGTTACTTCGCTTTATTGAAAGTTGATGAAATTAATTTCGATAAACCAGAAAACGCCAAAAACAAGATTCTATTCGAAAATTTGACACCGCTGTTTCCTCAGGAACGAGTCACCATGGAGCAGGGGAACGGTTCGACCGAAGACCTAACTGCAAGAATTATCGACCTCGTCTGCCCGATAGGAAAAGGCCAGCGAGCACTTATCGTGTCGCCACCAAAAGCAGGTAAGACTTTAATGCTACAAAACATCGCCAATAGCATTACCCGCAACAGCCCAGAATGTTACTTGATTGTCTTGCTGATCGACGAGCGTCCAGAAGAAGTAACAGAGATGCAGCGCACCGTTCGCGGAGAAGTTGTTGCATCAACATTCGATGAGCCGCCATCTCGCCACGTTCAGGTCGCAGAGATGGTGATTGAAAAAGCCAAACGGCTTACAGAGCATAAACGCGATGTCATCATTTTGCTTGACTCTATCACGCGATTGGCTCGCGCGTACAATACGGTCCAACCGTCGTCAGGTAAGGTTCTGACAGGTGGTGTAGACGCGCACGCACTTGAGCGTCCGAAACGTTTCTTTGGTGCCGCCCGAAATATCGAGGAGGGCGGTAGTTTGTCAATCATTGCAACCGCACTGGTCGACACTGGATCAAAAATGGACGAGGTGATTTTCGAAGAGTTCAAGGGTACTGGTAACTCAGAATTAAACTTAGAGAGACGTGCGGCTGAGAAGCGAATTTTCCCAGCTATCAATATCCGAAAGTCTGGTACGCGTCGCGAAGACCTGCTCACAACGGAAGAAGAACTACAGCGTATGTGGATCTTACGGAAGCTTCTGGATTCGATGGAGGATCTTCAGGCTATTGAATTTTTAGTTGATCGCATAAAGACCACCACCACAAACGAAGAATTCTTCCAGTCGATGAAGAAGCGTTAAATCGTTTCTTCAACCAAACGGCGTCTGAGATCCTCGAGCGCCTCTGTCCTACCACTCTCAAGTTCGGCATGTAGCAACAAAACCAAGAGATTTTCAGAGTCCAATTCAGTGGCACGTTCAATATGGTGTTTTGCTTCGGCATCTAACCCAGCTAACAATGCCAGTCGTGCCTGAACAATTGCTAAAGCAAGAGAATTAGTGTGCTTCTTTGCCAGTGAATTCAGGACAGTCAAACGAGATAGTGCGTCGTCGTCACCTACTACCTCGAGGCCAAGCGCCCAATCTTCTCGCCATTCCTTTTTCAGAGACTTTATGAGTGGCCTTAACTCAGTAGGCTTAATATCACGCTCGATAGCCTTTGGAATGCTAGCCATCAAACGTTCTGCTGATTCCAAATAACGCTGTGATTCATCCAGCTTTTCAAGGCGTCGGGCTGCCTCTGATGCTAACAACCAGTGCAGTGCCGGTAACGACTCAGACCTTGCGTCCTTCTGCAGAACTGAGAGTGCTCGTGATGGCTCATCTCGGCGCAACCATAATGCGCCTTCAATCAAACGTAAATCTGCTTTTTTGTGGCGTATTCGAGCCCAAGCCCTTACGACATTAGTTGGGAATCGTCCGAGCGCACCCCCTAAGCCAAATACAATCCAGAAAACGATGGTAAACACAACGAGTGCAATTAAAAATACCCAGAGAGACATTTCGACAGCATATCCGCCATAGGCGAAGAGAACGTAGCCAGGATCAGTTTTGACTCGATCACCAAGATATAGCCCGAGTGCAAGTAAAGTACCGAGAACCAGAACCCAGATTGAGGTTCTTAGGAAACTGCTCACTGTTTCACCGCCGCGGTAGACAGGCGCTCTTGCGTCAGAGCTTCCCGATATGTCCTGAGCGCCCTGAGGCCCTGCGCTGCGTCAGGTATATCTCGGGCGATCTGAGTGCCCTCTAGCGCTCTCAAAACCGTCATTACCCTTTTTCCAGCGCCCTCTGTCACGTCAAAGAAATGGCGTGATAATCGCTTGGCCTGGGCGAGGCCTGCGTTAAAAAGCTCCTGGTCTTCACGAACCAAGGCCACTTTAATTTGCTCGAGACTTAACCGAAGTACCTCTCGTGCACGCCCTGCATCCGATGCAGATACAAGCGGTGTGATCGGAGCATTTACTTCTCGAATCCGAATAAATGAACGAAGACCATCTAGAAATTTCTGAACATCATCCTCGGGCTCAGAGTCACTCTCGAGGTTAAATCTCCGTATTGGAAGTTTCAGGTCGTTAAGTACGGGATCAAGCGCCAAAAGTTCAGCCTGAATTCCCAATAAATCGACGTGAGGAATTGCTGAAAGTAATTGTATATCTTGTGCGAGCTGCTCTCTTACAGACAACAGTCGGCCATCTTCTAATTTTGCTAATAGCCCCTGCACCGTCTGCATTAAGTTTGTCGCAGTTTCAGGGTTGTGTTCAATTAATAGCCTCTGATCAGCGAGTTTCAATAAATATTCAGCCTCAGCCAATACATAACTGTTTCTGGTATCGACCTGTGCCTTGGCCAGCTCTTCAGCCACAGTCTCTACGCGATTGATGACCGACTGATTACGTTCGTCTGCCCTAGCTATTCCAGATTCAAGCCTTTCCATCTGGCTCCTAATATCGCGAGTGGTTTCCCGCAGACTGACGATTTGAACGAGCTGCGAGTTAACGGACTGAATTGCCTCGTCCACAGACTCCATCGAGTGTTTCATAGTCTGCACCTCAGTCCACATGAACCAGCCTCCCAAACCAACCGCTGCACATGCAAAGACACTAAGTAGTGTAGTAACCCAAAAGTTGGCTCTCAGCGCTTCAAATATACTGAGAGTCTCTTTGGCTTCCGGTTCTTTATCAGAATCTAACTCTTCACCGGTGACTGCTTGTTCGATAACTTCAGCCGTTCTCTTTTCAGTCTTTGACACTCTCCTCTCCTTGCATCGCGAGTCTGACCGCATCAGGTGTCGGTGAATTAATTTGATGATACCGACATCCTGACGGCAACTGTGCTGTCGCATCAGCACTCGTTACAAAATGAGTGTATTGCATAACGTTCAATTCATTTTCGCTAGCCACTTTCATAAACGCTTGTACCAAAACTGTCGAACCGTGAACAACCGCTACAATATCGTCCAAAGTCCGAATTTCCGAGTCAAGACCAGCCATTAGTTCAAAAAGCTCAAGGTATGAAACTGGATATGACAGGGTCCGATTCAATTGCTCGAACTGACGTCCGGAACCACGTCCTGTGACAATCAGCAATCTACTCTCAGCCCGGATCGCTGACCGCATGACTTGAATGAGTGAGGCAGAGCCTGGGTCAGATGCTGTCTTGACGTCTTTCACCTCCTCCCCAAGAATGTCTGCTGTCCCGGATCCAACAGCCCACAACCTCTGTGTAATTGGCCACTGGGCCCAGCGTGATGTGATAGCGTCAATTAGTAGTCGGGCTGACTCAGGAGACGTCACGACCACGTCGCTAAATCGATCAAAGTCAACAATTGCAGGATCGAGAGAAACGTCCAAGGCGCGGGACTGGAGACAGGGAATTGCTATTGGGTCAAAACCAGCTCGACGAAATGAATCGACGACCCTAGGAAACGCTGAGGGAAGTCGATTTAACCAAATCTTCATTTATAAACCCACTTGGGCGAGGAGCTCTCTAGCCCCTTGGGCTATTAGATTCTCCGCCACACGAACCCCAAGCGCTTCCGCTTCTTCCGACGTGCCAACATCTTCTGCCCTAAGGAGTGTTCCACAGTCTGGTGAGCCCACCAGAGCGCGCAACCATAAGTTTCCACCACGTTCCATTGCATATGCAGCAATTGGCACTTGACAGCCACCGTTCAGATGACGGTTAAGTGCACGCTCAGCACGACCAGTGATTTCGCCGTGGCCATCTCTTAGAATCATCACCATCTCACGCGTTGCTCGATCATCTTCACGGATCTCAATTCCAAGAATGCCCTGCCCACAGGCGGGCAGTATCTCTTCAGGTTTTGTCTCAAAAGCAATGCGACTGGTAACCCCAAGACGCTTCAGCCCAGCTGATGCCAATACCAATCCATCGAACTCGCCTGAATCCAACTTTGCTAAACGTGTTCCCAAGTTGCCCCGCACAGGCGATAGCTTTAGGTCTGGACGCAATGCCCGGATCTGGGCAATCCGTCGCAAGCTCGAAGTCCCCAGATGTGTGCCGTATGGGATGTCAGAAAAATCAATCCAGGCTTTCGTTCCAATACGATGCACCAATGCATCTGTTGGTGTCTCGCGCGCGGTCAGACAGCATAAGTCCAGACCAACTGGCAGCTCCATTGGCACATCTTTTAATGAATGCACGGCCAGATCCGCGCGCCCATCATACAGCGCGGTTTCTAACTCCTTCACAAAGACACCCTTCCCGCCGACTTTAGTGAGTGATACATCAAGGTGTTCATCACCCTGCGTTGAGATTTCCAAAAGCTTAATCGTGGTCTCCGGATAACTTGCTTGAAGCCGATCTTTCACGTGACAAGCCTGCCAAAGAGCCAATGGACTCCTTCGCGTTGCAATGATTAACGTTTTTTGCATGTGTGGTCCTTTGTTACACGAAGTATACTGGATGCTGGTAAAAGGAGTCTCTATGAGTCAGCAAAGGCCTAAAGCTTTATGGGGCGGTCGCTTTACGGAATCGACCGATTCGTTTGTCCAAGCATTCACTGCATCTGTGGAATTCGACCGACGAATGGCGGGAGAGGATATTCAGGGATCAATCGCGCACGCCACGATGCTGGCCGAACAGGGAATCCTCAATGAAACCGAGACTCATACGATTATCGATGGGCTTCGCCAGATCGAAAGTGAAATTGAGGCAGGTGAATTTTCTTGGTCAATCAATCAAGAAGATGTGCACATGAACGTCGAATCGCGGCTGATAGATCTAATAGGCGATACCGGCAAGAAGCTTCACACCGGTCGTTCCCGAAATGATCAGGTAGCCACGGACATTCGACTATGGCTGCGAAATATGGTCGATCGTGCGTTCAGCGAGCTGACTCGATTACAATCGGGCTTAGTTACTATTGCTGAGCGTGAAGCAGAAACTATTATGCCCGGTTTTACGCACCTTCAAGCCGCTCAACCTGTGACTTTTGGGCATCACATGCTTGCTTGGAACGAAATGCTAGAACGTGATGCAGAGCGTCTTATTGATTGCAGACGGCGGATGAATCAATGCCCCCTAGGGGCTGCGGCTCTGGCTGGAACGAGCTATCCGATCAATCGTGAGCGAACCGCAGAACTTCTTGGCTTCGACAAGCCAACCGAAAACAGCCTAGACTCTGTCTCTGACCGAGATTTCGGTATCGAATTTTTGAGTGTCGCCAGCATCATCATGATGCATCTTTCACGGTTCTCCGAAGAACTCATCAACTGGAATTCGACCACTTGGAAATTTGTCGATCTACCCGACCGATTTTGCACGGGTAGTTCGATCATGCCGCAAAAAAAGAACCCCGACGTGCCTGAACTAGTACGCGGTAAATCAGGCCGAATGTTTGGTCATTTGATCAGTCTTCTCACGTTGATGAAAGGACAGCCACTCGCCTACAACAAAGACAATCAGGAAGACAAAGAGCCTTTGTATGACGCGGCAGATACCCTCTTAGGATCGCTTCGTGCCTTTGCTGACATGATGCCGTCACTACTGGTTAACAAAGAAGTGCTTAAAGAGTCAGCCATTTGTGGATTTTCCACAGCAACCGATCTCGCAGATTATCTGGTCCGAAAAGGTCTTCCGTTCCGTGAGGCCCATGACGTTGTTGGTCAAGTAGTTGCCCTAGGCGTTCAAACCAAACGCGAACTTTCTGAAATAGAGCTTTCGGAACTCCAAGCTTTTAGCGGTTTGATCGAGGCTGATATTTTTTCGATGCTAACCGTTGAAGGGTCTGTGAGTGCACGGAATCATCTGGGTGGAACAGCGCCCGTCCAAGTCAAGGCGGCTGCGG
The DNA here is from genome assembly GCA_913042205.1 of uncultured Gammaproteobacteria bacterium. GTDB lineage: Bacteria > Pseudomonadota > Gammaproteobacteria > Pseudomonadales > Litorivicinaceae > HIMB30. The sequence continues at coordinate 1,996 of CAJWIY010000012.1, read as the reverse complement.
CTCGAGCCAAAGCAAAGCTCCAGAAACGCTAATCGGCAGCAAGTGTCGCCAAGATCCATTGAGCCTGAAGCTCGGTCGATCCTCTGTTAGCTATAACCCAAGCACGGGCCGCGTTTCCCAGCTTGTTCGCTCCCAGAAGCGCCTCTTCAATGACCTCCGAAATCTCGTCAGCATCTGCTCGAATAAGTCCGCCTGCGGCCTCTAGGCCATCACTGATTGCTTGGAAGTTATGCATCGATGGTCCAGCAACCAAAGGTTTACTAAGTAAAGCGGGTTCGATTGGGTTTTGTCCGCCTTTTCCAGAAAAGCTTCCGCCAATCACAACCACGTCAGATTGTGAAAGATAAGCGCCCATATCGCCGAACGTATCTCCTATGAGAACCTGAGCGGAGTCGTCGATTTCAAGGGATGACTGGCATGCGCTTAGACCCTCGTCAATTGCCGCCTTATTGATCTCGGATCCCCGAACCGGATGGCGAGGCACGATCAACAAACGCAAACCTAAATTCCGACGAGCCCAGCTCAAAAAGAGTGCCTCGTCGTGAGGATGGCTACTCATCAGGCAAACTAACACGTGGGCTTTCTTCCATGCGCTAATGCGATCGGCCTGACCCCTGGGAACCTGAGGCGCGGGCTGATCAAGCTTTATAGAGCCAACCTCTGAAATCACATGGGCAGGAACCCCGAGGATATGCGCATTGTGAGCATCACCCTCGAACTGCATAAGTGCACGCGAGACCCTTGACCACATCGGTTTCGATAACCAACCGAAACGTTGGTAGCCGCGAACCGATTGATCACTTAGTCGTCCATTGGCCAGAATTACGGGAACACCCTCACTATCGCACGCTGCCAGCAAGTTGGGCCAAAGCTCAGTCTCTATGATGATCAGTGCTTTAGGTCTTAACTTAGATAGCCACCGGGACCAAGTCCAGCGAAAATCCCAAGGAAAAACATGGCTTGAAAATTCACTCTGAGCTAGGACTTGGAGGCCAGCTGGAGTGGTTGCTGTCATTAAAATCCGTAACGACGGATCTTTTCTTATTAAAGCTCGAGCCAGCTCCACTCCAACCTTGGATTCACCAAGGCTGCAGGCATGAATCCAGATACAACCGAACATCTGCAGCGGGACACGAAAGCCAAGTCTCTGAGCAACCATCGGATCTTGATTCTCGCGACGATATTTACAGACCACGTGCGCAATCAACAATGGCGCGCAAAACAGTAAAAGCAGTGAATACAGATGTCGTCCCATAATTGAAGATGCTAGCATGCCTGCATGAAGATCATCGTTGGTGGCGGGATTTCAGGTCTGTGGCTAGCAGCTGAACTGAAAGCTCGCAACATTTCATGCTGTGTTATCGAAAAAAACGCACTTGGCCAAGGTCAAACCCTGGCAAGCCAAGGCATGATTCATGGTGGCACTAAGTATGCACTTGATGGATTATTAACCAAAGCAGCCAGTGAAATTGGTGCCATGCCCGCGCGCTGGAAACAGGCTTTGAAGGGCGAGGGAACGATTGACTTAAGCCGCGTTCAACTCGAACGAGAAGATCAGTTGTTATGGTCTGTCGAATCAATTGCTGCGAACCTTTTGGGATTCTTCGCAAGCAAAGCGATGCAATCTCGCATGGAGCGCATTGACCCGCAATCCGAGGCAGCATTCAATCACCCTGATTTTAAAGGCTATCTTTATCGATTGTCAGAACCTGTATTGAAGCTCGATACATTGGTGCACGCATTTGCCGAAATCCTCGATGGACAGGTCTTCCAAGCCGAGGCCACCCAATTGTTAGTACAACATGACAAAGTAGTCGGTGTCGAAACCTCTGCTGGCCAGATCCGTGGGGATGTCATTTTGACCGCCGGTGAGGGGACGGAAGCTCTGTTATCCGAGCTCTCACAAAAATGTCCAGTTATGCAACGACGCCCCCTCGCAATGGCAGTCTGCAAACTCACTCAACCCATTCCAAAGGAATTCGGTCACCAACTCGGA
>CAJWIY010000011.1 GCA_913042205.1 uncultured Gammaproteobacteria bacterium | reverse complement strand
TTCGGTGATGATTATCCAGCGCTGGTCGAGCGATTCGATGGACGTGGGCTATACGACGAAGACACAGGACACGCATTTCAGCCTTATGTCATAAAAGAAATCAACGGTGCACGGTTTGCTGTGGTAGGACAGGCGTTTCCTCGTACAGCAAACGCTAACCCGAGGGAGTTCTTCCCCGACTGGTCGTTTGGTATTCGTGAGGACGATATGGCTGAGCTTGTCGAGCAAATTCGTGGGGACGAGTCACCCGATGCCGTTGTACTAGTGTCACACAATGGAATGGACGTAGACATAAAGATGGCCGAGAGGGTCCCAGGCCTCAATGCTGTGTTTGGTGGACACACGCACGATGGTTGCCCGCTCCCCGTTAAGGTCAAGAATCCCGCTGGACACGATTGCTGGGTCACCAACGCTGGGTCCAATGGAAAGTTTGTTGGCTGCATGGACTTTAAGTTTGGTGATGGTCAGCTTGAAGGGCTCTCATATCAGATGTTTCCGGTGATCAGTGGCTGGCTCGAGGCAGACAAGGAGATGCAGTCATACATCTCACAAATGCGTCAGACCAAATATAATGATTCGGTCATTCAGAGCCGCCGTAAGGATGCGTACTTTTCCCCAAGCTGGGTCGGCAAGACTTATGATGAGATTCTCACCGAGAAACTCGGCAAAGCCGACCGTCTGCTCTACCGTCGTGGGAATTTCATGGGTACCTGGGACCAGGTAATCTGTAACGCGCTGCGGTGGGAGTACGATGCTGACGTCGCGATGTCGGCGGGCGTTCGCTGGGGTACCACTACGCTTGAGGGCGACTGGATCACTATGGATGATGTGATGAGTCAGGTCGCCACAACCTACTCCGAGACCTATGTGTCCGAGATGACGGGTGAGCAACTGCTTCAAACTCTGGAGGCCGTAGCAGACAATCTTTTTGATCCAGATCCTTATCTCCAATCCGGGGGAGACATGGTCCGGATAGGGGGTATGGACTACACCATTGCGCCCAAAAAGGGGTTAGGGGAGCGAATTTCCGACGCTCGACTCGATAACGGGGAGACCATCGACCCTAAAAAAGTATACAAAGTGACAGGCTGGGCTACCGTGAACCGGACTCCCGAAGGGCGACTGATTTGGGACGTGATCCGGGACTACATCCTCGAGAATAAGGGAACCGATGACGTCCTACGATTGAGCAAGGTGAATAACCCTAAAGTCGTCGGAATGGACGAGAATCCTGGTATAGCCGACTATCCTGGCGAGACAGGCTAGTGACATATATGTCTCGACCGGCCTCGCGATAATCAGTGTCGCCCTGCGGGCCATTTATAAGGACCACTGCTCCGTCTGACACCCCATGGAACTATCAAACGTCGATAAAAAAACGCGACCCAAGGGTCGCGTTTTTCATTGCCAGTCGCTAACTACTTAGGAACCCGCATCTGCCAGGTTTCTGACTCAATCTTCGCTTGGAGACGAGTCGCCTCCACCAGATCCATCGCCTCATGAGCCAACTTACGGGCGGCCTCATCATCACCAGCTTTTAGAGCCTTCTTCGCTGCCTTAATAGCCTTGACGGTAACCGTCCACTGGTAACTGCTTTCCTTTGCCAATTTTTTGTAGGCTGCGGTCGCGGCCTCAATATGCTCCGCGGTAGTACCGCTGCCAGCGAAGGAAAGTGGAGCGATAAAAGCGAGCCCTAGGGCAATTGTTTTCAATCCATTTTTCATAACAATTCCCTACTTCCGGGCCGCCGGGCCATTAAAATCGAGCCCGTTAGACATATAGGTCACAAAGTACTCGAGGTTACTGTATTCAGGTCCCTGAGCCTTATATGGGTTTGCTCGGATATTTTTGTGACATCCCGCAAAGCGGCGGTGTAAGGTCCCCATCGACTGCCACTTAGAACGAAATACCGGCCAGCTTGTCGCGTGCCCAAACGCAGGTGACGTTGTATCAGCACGATACAAGTTCCCGGCCGTCAACATATGACAATCTGCGCAAGCGAAATTCAACTGCCCACGCTTTGTGTAGAAATGCTCCTTACCGTCCTCGTAAGCAGCAAGCGCCCGTGGGTCGTCTGAGGGCACCTCGACCTTCACCTCTTGGCCGCGCGAGTTGTAGGACATGTATGCTGTCACCTCGGTGATTTTACCTTTCTTCCAGCCGTACGGCTTCTCACCATTGGCCTCACGGCACTCATTGACCGCACGCTCCATGGTGACCACCATCCCACGCTCCTTATCCCAAAACGGATACTGTCCACGCACGGCGCCCTCTGGCCCGAAACAATCCGCCAAAGACTTACCGTTGGCAAACTTTGAATGGTAGAGCTCCTCACCGCTCTCGATCGCTAGCTCGTATGGGGGAAACTCCTCAATAGCCTCCCACTGCTCACGAGCCGTGGGAAGGATCGAATAGACTCCATTCGCAAAGTCCTCGGTGGGTGTATCGGGGAATCTGCTCTCGTAGTACTTTTGAAAAGCAATCTGGTCCTCGACCGGCCCGGCCGAGACGCTGAGCGCGATTCCCAGGCCGAGGGCGCCGACCAAAGCCGAACTAATTATTGTTCTCATTTCACCGTCTCCTTCCAGCTACTTAACCTTAGTCTCGGCAGAGTCTGTCTTGCCTTGACTATCCTTCCAAGAAATCTTCACGGTGTCCCCTTTCTTGCCGGCGAATTTAAAGGCGAGATAGGGGTCCTTCGAGATCGAGGTATTAAAGGCCGCAGCAAAAACGACCTTCCCGCCCGACTCGGCGGTGACGTCAGTGATCCAGTGCTCTGGAATTTTTTTCCCGTCCTTGCCCTTGCGCAAGCCTGTTTCCATGTTGTGCTTCATAAGCGTCTTCACGTCGACGCTACCGTTCCGCTCTTTTGCTTTGATACGAATTGATGACATCTCTAAATCCTCCTAATTAACCGCCGCAACCGCCGATCGTAACCTTGACCTCTTTGGACGCCGTGTAGAGCTTCCCGTCTGCGCTTACCACAGCCATCACCTGGGTTGTCTTACCCATTCGGACACGCGTCTTCACCGTAGGCTGGGTCCCGGCTGGGATATCGGCAACTATTGCTAAGGGGTTCGGGTTCTCTTTGACCATGAACGCAATCCGGTCTGCTTTTAGTGAGGTCGATATCTCGATCGGAACGACCGCCCCGTTTTCTGCAATATCTGGGGCCTTCAACTTCACCTCACCGCTGGGTGTGGTCGCATTGGAGCCGAACAACTCGTTCATCGAGTCATCCATTTTTGGATTCTTAAAAGCTTTCGCGTTGTATCCGGCGAAAACCATGCGTGGGAATGCAACAACAGCTGCTGCAGCGGCCATGAATGTACCTGCTGCCTTTAAAATGCTACGACGATTCATCGCATCTCTCCTATGTGAATTTAAAGTGAATACAGATAATCAACGACCGCATCAATCTCCGCTTCAGTCAAAATTTTATTACGACCGAATGGGGGCATATTTGTCAGCGGGTTTCGTTTAGTGGGATCCCAAATTTGCTCACGTAACATGGCTCTATCTGGGTAACGAGCCTCCATCGCAATCAGCGGTGGGCCTGAGTTTCCTGTTTGTTGTCCGCCATCCATCATATGGCAAGTCAGACAATTACCTTTTTTGCGACTCCACGCAATTTCCTTACCCTGCTTTACAGCGTCGGCGATCGCCAGCGGCGACACGAGCGCAGATACAAGCACGGCCGACAGGAGCTCCTTCTTCATTATAGTTTCCTCTCCATAGCGAGTTAGAACAGAGCCTAGCGACTCAATTCAACCATAAACGCAACTGCGTTTATTACGTCGTCGTTCGATAACGACATATTGCCACCTTTCGCGGGCATCACTCCGTCTGCGCCCTGATAGCCGTTAATCGCATGACCATTCAGGACATCCATTCCCTGATCTATGCGACTTACCCAAGCAGTCTTGTCACCCGTCCTAGGAGCACCTGCGATCCCAGGATTGTGACAAGCCTGACACGCTGTATCGTACACGCCCTTACCTAAGGTTGCCTTATCTGACAGTACGATTTTAGTATCATTTTTTTCTTTGCTTATTCCCGACTCACTTGCTGCCGAGGGATTCCCGTCATAATGATTCGCGGCGACTCCAGAGTCCTCCTTAAAGTGACCCGTCGGTGTCAATCCATTAATCGTTGTGACGATTTCAAAAGCCTTGGGATCTGCACAGTTTTCGAAGCAACGCTCGTTCTTTGAATCGGGGCGATTGTCTACATAAAAATTTTCTTCATTTGGCATCTTCACCCGAGCGAAGGTCTCCCTATTCGCGACGAATTCATCGTCGACGATGTCGTTGAGATATAAAACATACGCGGAAATCGAATAGGTCTCGGCGTCAGTCAGCGACTGTGGAGCGGTATAAGGCATCGCTCGGTGAATGTAATCCCACAACGTCGACGCATATGGCCAGTATGACCCAACGGTTTTCTCCGGATGCAAGGTATCAAGCGTTCCCTCACCGCCAGCGAGGGCGGGCCACCGACCTTCGCCCTCCCCAAAGAGGCCGTGGCAACTTGCACACTTAGCCTCATAAAGACCCTCGCCCGCCGCCACTGTGCCCTCACCATCAGGTAAGCCGGTCCCATCCGGCCTAATATCAATATCCCACCCGGCGATCATCTCAGGGGTCGCCACAGAACCAATTCCAAGCGGACCCGCCGAGACGATCACGGAGAACGCCATTGTCAGAAGAAGCGGGATTAGCTTAAGAGATCTGAACATTGAACACGTCTCCGTTTTCCATCACGTTCCACGTATGTATTGAGTTCTTGTGGTATATCGACCAACCACCACGCTCATCACGCAACTGTTTCAATGTTGGCTGCACGTAACCTGTCTCATCAATCGCGCGAGACTGAAGTAGCCATGGCTGGCCGCTCCAAGTGGTCCTATAACTGAACTGGGTTAGCGCTTTGGATAAGACGAGTCCTTTGAGCTCTGTGCGCTCCCAGTTAACACCGCCATCGAAAGAGATATCGACGGCCTTAATCTTTCCGCGACCTGACCAGGCATAACCTCGGATCTCAACGAATCCGGATTGCTTGAGGGGTTTCTCTGGACATGGCGATGTGATTACAGAGTTTGCCTCCTGCACCCACGTGAATCGGCGCGCTCGTCCGTCAGGCATTAGATCGGTATATTTTGACGTCTCTTCGCGGTGATGCCAGGGTTGATCGCCTATCTCCAGCCGGCGAAGCCATTTAACAGACGTGTTCCCCTCCCAGCCCGGGTTAAGCATACGTAGGGGGTAGCCCTGCTCAGGACGGAGCGCCTCACCGTTCTGGCCCCAGGCGATAATCGTATCATCGAGCGCCTTCTCCAGCGGAATCGAACGTGACATACCCGCCGCGTCTGCCCCCTCCGCTAGGATCCATTTTCCGTCGGGCTTTACGCCGACCTCATCAAGGAGAGTGGACAGTTTAACGCCTGTCCACTCACAGCACGCCAGCATGCCGTGGGTGAACTGTAGTGCTTCCATTTGTGCCCCACGCCACTCCATTCCACCGTTCGCCGGGCACTCAATAAACCGAATCTCAGAAACAGAAGGAAATCGCCTCAAATCATCCATGGTCAGAACCAACGGACGCTCCACGAGGCCATGGATGATTAAGCGATGCTGATCTGGATTGACGTTTGGAATACCGCCGTGGTAACGCTCAAACACAACTCCACTTGGCGTAATGATGCCTTCAAGATCTTGCAACGGTGTCATAGAGATCGATGAGGCAGCGTCTACGGTCAGCCAGGGGACAGTCCGGCGCTGAAGATCCTCGAACTCAGCCGGCTCACCATAAGGCTTGGAAACAACGCCGGGTCCGAGATGGCTCTGCCATTTCGGAAGGTTCGGGGGGAGGTTCGAAGATGCGCTCGCTTTTGGAATAATTTGTACGCTAGCAAGGCCCGCTACTGCAGCAATACCACCCTTGAGGAAGTTACGACGATCGAGGCCCTTCATTCCTCTCGCCTCGGTAGCGATCGCTTCCATCAGCTTCGGAAGAGACGGCTCATAGATTCTACCCATCAACGTATCCCTATATTGATCTAAGGTTATATCTAAATTGAATATAACAACCTAGATTCTATGAATCGAGGGGTAATAGCCAAAAGTCGAATCCTCTCTAGAAGATGCACAAGAACTTTCACTGACAATTGCGCCGCTCAGGATATCTTTGGAAGTCGCTCGCCAGAGTCCTGGGGTATGCACTGGAGGCTGTAACGCATATCAAAATCTGAAGACATGTCAAAGGCCGCTTGGTTGCACTCGTCCAGAGTCTCAAACTTCATACCAGTATCAATGGGATCAAAAGTCCCGGGTATGAAATACACCAGCACAAAAATTATCTTCATGACCAGAATGATACTTATTTATTTATCTAAGCAACACCAAATACGCGGCCGTGCGACTAATTTCTGAGTCGGTACCCGGTCTTAAATATGTAAGCGATGATGCCTAAGAACAGTCCCGCAAATAGCATCACCGCCAAAAACGAGACCTGAATCGGGACCTCTGAGACACCAAAAAACGCCCACCTAAATCCTGAGATGAGATACATCGCGGGGTTGAACATGCTGACAACCTGCCAGGCCGACGGGAGCATATCGATGGAATAGAAACTTCCACCAAGAAAAACTAGAGGGGTAATGATGAGGGTTGGCACAAAATTGAGCTGCTCGAAATTTTTGGCCCACAAACCCAAGATAAACCCGAGAAGAGAAAAGCAGAATGCTGTCATAATCAGAAATAGGAACGCCAGAACGACATGTTCTATCCTCAGTGATACGAATAAGAACGACACCGCAAGGATGATAAAACCCACTACGACTGACTTTGTCGCAGCAGCACCGACGTACCCTGCGACCATTTCGAATGGCGAAATCGGTGCCGATAGATGCTCGTAGATCGTGCCCAAAAACTTTGGGAAATAAATACCGAACGAAGCGTTTGCGACCGATTGAGTCATGACCGTCAACATAATCAGACCCGGTACGATAAACGCACCATAAGAGACGTCACCAATCGGAAGCATCCGGTTACCGATAGCAGACCCAAACACAACAAAATACAGAATCGTTGATATAACCGGGGAGGCGAAGGACTGAAGGGGCGTCCGGAACGTTCGGGCCATCTCAAACACGTAGATCGCTTTGATTGCGTATAAGTTCAAGATTGACCCTCCGTGACCAGCTCGATAAATATATCCTCAAGCGAGCTCTGCTCGGTGTGGACATCATTAATCTGGATCTGTTCCGAACGTATAGCCAACAAAATTTCTGATATTTTTGAATCAGAAAGATCAACATTATAGTTATAAATCAGTTTTTTGCCGTCGTTTTCTAATGTTATTCCTAGATCCATCAGTGTCGTCGGTAATCCTGACAATGGTTTGTCTAAGTCAATAGAGAGTTGCTTCTTACCCAAGCGCTCCATCAACACAGTCTTCTCCTCAACCAACAAGATCCTTCCTTTGTCGATCACCGCTATCCGGTCCGCTATCTCTTCCGCTTCCTCGATGTAGTGGGTCGTTAGCACGACCGTCACACCGGTCGCTTTTAAATTTTTTATAAGCCGCCACATGTCACGCCGCAGGTCAACATCGACCCCAGCTGTTGGCTCGTCTAAGAACAAAATTTTTGGCTCATGACTGAGCGCTTTCGCTATCAAGACACGACGCTTCATCCCACCGGATAACTCTCTTATTGGTGAGGCTCGCTTATCCCACAACGATAAATTCTCAAGGATGCTTTTGATCAGTTCCGGATTCGGGGACCTACCAAAGAGGCCCCTCGACAAAGTCACCGTGCCCATAACTGTCTCAAAGGGCTCGAGAACGAGCTCTTGGGGAACCAAACCAATTAACGAGCGGGCCTCGCGATAGTCTGCCTCGATATCAAGACCGTCAACGAAGACATTCCCGGCAGTGAGCGTGGTGAGCCCACAAATTATCGAGATGAGGGTCGTCTTGCCGGCACCGTTAGGGCCAAGCAGAGCAATGATTTCTCCCGAAGAAATGTCTACCGAAAGATCAGCGAGAGCCACTTTTTCGTCTGCGTATTTCTTAGTAACGTTTCGGACTTTTATTACTGAAGACATCCCGAGGGTACCCGCCTGACCTTTAAACCAAATCCATTCCCATCAATGGAGGCTATTTATCTTATTTACAGGTGGCCCGATCTCCATGCGAGGAGATACGGCCCCTGAGTTTAAGAAAGTCTCGTCAAGCGCGACCTGGCGATTTAAGCAGAACCGGGTTGGTCAGCAATACAAAGGCTAATCGCCCTGTCCACCAGCGAAGCAGGGTTTCTATCATCAATCTGCCCCTCACTCGCGGCAGATAAGAGGTACCAGATTTCTTCTGATACCCGGCCCCGCACGGCTGTCCGATCGCGATCGTTCCACGCGTTTTCCAAGACAGAGATATCGCAGCGAGGTATCGATCCACACCGGTTTACAATTGCGAGCAAATTATCAAAGGTTGTGCATTTTGAATGACTTACCGAGGAGAAGTCACCGGCCTCGAGACTCTTCCTAGCGTCGATTAGATTCAAAGCGGTTGTTGTTAAGTCGTGAATATAAGACATGTTGCCACCTCTCTTTAGTGCTTTAGGCGTTATGCCAAGGCGCACAAGCTGAAGTTCAAATACCTATAAATATAAAAACATAAAGATATCTTTATGTCAATGGGTCTATATTTGGAATGCGAGTAGTTCCGATTCTTTATGTCTTTCCTTTCTTTTCATCTAGGGCTCGGTCGCGAAAATTCAACTAATAAGAGATCAGCGGCTGTAGCAGAACTCGACCTGTTAAATCCTCAACGATTCCCTCGATACCCCAAAATTTGAACCTGAACTCGTGTTTGGAGCGCACCCAACGAAAGCAAAGTTTTGTTAATCCGGAGAGTTCGACACTTACCCTTGGCGAGGGTGTTAATCCGATAATCGATAATCGCCAAGAAATCTATATTGAATATAAAATTGCAGAAACTAATTTTTATGCTATAAATATTGCAAAATAAGAAAAACTTGGGCGTCAAAAATGAGCTTCAAGCTTGCTGTAGAGACCTTTAGTGGGCGATTAACAGATTCAGACAGGACTCTTGTCTCAATCATATTGAGCGATCCCTCGCAGGTCGTCTTCTATTCTGCGCACGAGTTGGCAAACCAAGCAGGCGTTCACGCATCCACGGTGGTCCGTCTGGCCCGCAAGCTGGGTTTTGACGGCTTTCCAGGAATGCGAAAAGCGCTCCAGAGCGAAACAAAGGTGGCGTTCGGGCCTGGCGAACGGGTCAGACGACGCTTGAGCAAGGCAGACGAAAGCTCAAGTCTGTCCATGCTAGTACATACCGAAATCGCTGCAATTGAAGCCATCGAAGAGACCATCTCCCAAGCCGAAATAGATAATGCGGCTAATATTCTTGCGGGCGCGAAAAATATATTCATTGTTGGTCGCGGTAGCGCTGCCCCCTTGGGTGTCCATCTCGAGCGACGACTGAGTCGGTGGGGGTTTCAGGTATCCATATCGCTGAACATGCAGACACGTGATTTAGCGACCAGTCTAATTGGTATGGGTAGGGGTGATGCATTGATCTCGTTTGCCTTTCAATCGCCCGATTCGCTTCAAGCTGGCTACTCTGCACTCCTGAGGCATTCGCGAGCAGTGGGAGCAAAATCGATCGTGATTAGTGATTCGATTGGGCCAACATTGCGCCCTAACCCAGATGCTCTACTCAGTGTCAGCAGACCGGATGAGGCGGAGCTATCGATGCGTACCGCACCGCTCCTCGTGTGTGAGGCGTTGGCAATAACATTGGCGCATTTGTCACCTGAACGGGCCGTTGGGAGTTCCGAAGCCCTTGAAAAGCTTCGAACCGCATTCAAAAGTGAAGAGGATTAAATGGATTTAGCGATACGACGAGACAGTCCTCTGATGCGACTAATTCTGGATCCAGTGAATATCCTACTGATGATTTTGCTGGGAATCCTTTTCTACCTCGTTTTATGGCCATTTTTGGAGCTTGTATTGCACACGATCACCTGGGGCGACGGCGACCGTAGGCTCTCGCGTGACGCAGTTCCGGGCGAATACACGTGGTTCCACTGGCTCCAAGTGACAGCCAGTCCGCTCTCAGAACGCATGCTATACGCACCACTAGTGAACACTCTTATCACAGGGGTCATCTCGACAGTAATTGCATTGATCGTCGGGGGCGGCCTTGCCTGGTGTGTAATCCGATCAGATATGCCCGGTAAGGGATGGTTACAGCCGGTCCTTACCCTGCCATATATTGTTCCATCGTTCGCGATCGCCTTGGCCTGGGAGACTGTCTTCAGGAGCCCCAAGGTTGGTGGCCAACCTGGTCTGTACGAGACCGTTCTGGGAATCCCACCCCCGGAGTGGGTTTCTTATGGCACGTTTCCGATATCAATTACATTAGCGATGCACTACTTTCCATTCGCTTACCTACTGGTCGCTGGCGCTCTAGCGACTATCGACTCGCAGATGGAAGAAGGCGCCCTACTCTCAGGCGCATCGCGGTTGATGATCTTACGCCGGATCACTTTTCCTGTCGTTGCCCCAGCCTTTGCGGCAGCGTTCGTTCTCACGTTTGGAAAAACCATCGGCCAGTTCGCACTACCATTTTTGCTGGGTGCACCGACTCAGTTCCATACAATCGCCACAATGGTTTACGCAAACCTAGCGCTCGGTCTCGATTCAATGGCTTACGTATTAGCCATTCTCCTGATCTTAATGTCTTTACTCGCAATTTGGGCATCGAACAAATTCGTTGGAAACAACGCTCGTCGTTTCGAAACAATTAGTGGAAAAGGATTTAGGAGCCGTCAGGTCGCACTTGGCGGATGGCGCTGGCCTATCTTTTGGAGCGTGGCAACGTTCGGGTTTGTGGTTGGGATCCTTCCACTAATTTTACTCGGATATCAGTCGCTGATGCTGATCGACGGCTTTTTCAATCTCAGTAATCTGACCATGCATTTTTGGACAGGACAGTCCGATCCAGAGATTGCGATGGGGGAACCCGGGGTTCTGCACAATGCAAATATCTTAGGAGCAGCCTGGAACACGATTGAACTTGCCTTCTTTTCGGCCGTAATAGCGTCTTTGATCGGCCTGATAATCGCTTATATCGTTGTAAGGAAAGACGGCAATCCACTGGCCAGGATGTTGGATCAGATTGCTTTTATCCCCTTCTTGTTCCCAACGATCGCTTTCGGCGCGATGTATCTAACTATGTTCGCCGAAGCCCGTGGCCCAATCCCAGCCCTCTACGGCACGTTCACACTGTTGGTTTTAATTTCAGTAGTAAACCGACTGCCTTACTCCGTAAAAACCGGTGTAACCGCGGTAACGCAGATCGGGAGGGAACTAGAGGAAGCTGCAGAAGTTGCAGGCGCGAGCTGGGGTCGACGTTTCAGGAAGATAATCGTACCGCTTGCGAGCTCCGGAGTGGTGACAGGCATGATGGTCAGTTTTGTGGGTGTGATGAGAGAACTGTCACTAATCATTCTGCTGATTACACCCTCCACACGGGTCTTGATGACAGTCGGTTTCAACTACGCGGAAGAAGGTCTCACGCAGCTCTCTAACGCATTGGTTCTGATCGTCGCCATGATCACCATCGCCGGTGAACTGATTCTGTGGTGGGCAGGGAAAAGCAAACTCGTTCGATTACGCGAAAAGAACTCTTAAGGGTTAATTGAAGATGGCCAGCATTGAAATTGAGAATTTGACCAAACGTTATGGCGCCATGACGGCTCTGGATAACGTATCTTTGAAAATCGAGTCTGGCGAGTTTCTGGTTTTACTTGGACCATCCGGGTGTGGAAAGACGACACTATTACGTTGTCTGGCAGGGCTAGAGACGCCTGACGAGGGTGAGATATATATGGACGGAGAACTCGTATTCTCCTCCAAGCTCAAAAGAATCGTTCCACCCGGCAAGCGCAACCTCGGGATGGTCTTTCAGAGTTACGCGTTGTGGCCGCACATGACCGTACGTGACAACGTAAAGTTCGGACTCGATGTCCTAAACCTATCTGAGTCCGACTCGAAAGACCGGCTTGATCAGGTATTAAAAGATCTTGGTATGAGCGACCTACAGAATCGCTACCCCTCCGAACTATCGGGTGGTCAACAGCAACGGGTTGCCCTGGCGCGGCTATTGGCAACGAAACCACCAGTGTTCTTGATGGACGAGCCCTTATCGAACCTAGACGCTCGACTCCGGATGGACATGAGGGTCGAACTAAAAAAATTTCAGGCATCCACCGGTTCCACAACAGTATACGTCACGCACGATCAGACCGAGGCCATGACTATGTCGACCCGTGTCGTGGTAATGCGAGATGGGCAAATACAGCAAGTGTCTCCACCCTCTCAGCTGTATAAGCGTCCAGAGAATACCTTCGTCGCTGACTTTATCGGGATGCCCCGAATTAATCTCATTCAGGCGAATCAGTCTGACGGAAAAAATCGTCTTTACAGCAACGGAGATATCGACATCGACATCGGGTGGGACGAGGCACCAAGCAGCATAGTCGTTGGAGCACGTCCTGAAGACCTAAAAATATCGAAAAAAGAGCTGAAAGGTAGTCAGACTTACGAGGTTTCCTCCGTGCTACCCAACGGCCCTGAAACAATAATCCAACTTACGAAAGGAGGGACAATTCTACTCGCTCGAATTGGTCACGAAATACACGTACATGAAGGCGAGAAGGTCACGGTTCAGTTTGATCAAAAGGCGCTCAATGTCTACGACGCCAAAAGCGGAGCCCTTTTGGGCCCGCCTATCGATACAGACAGGACCAACTAACGCACTCCGAGATCGTTCTCGGTGTGTCAAAAAAACCCACTTGGGAGGAACTATTATGAAAACGGAAATAAAAATAAAAAAGGCGTTCAAGCGAGGATTAACAATCGCTGCCATGTCCGCTTGCATGCTGTCTGGTAGTAATACCTTCGCGGATGACGCTTGGCTGAAATCCGCAGGGCTCGGACCTTACACTCCAGTAAAACAAGACTGGGCAGCTATCGAGAAGGCGGCTAAGGCGGAGGGCAAAGTAGTTATCTACTCGGTCTCATCACGAATCGCTAAACTCGCACCAAAGTTTAAGGAAAAATATGGGATTGAGGTTGAAGGATACGATATTCCTTCAGACCTCCAACTGGAAAAATTCCGCCGGGAACACAAGGCCGGTGTATACAGTGTCGATGTGCTTTATAACGCTGAGGCCCCGATGCTACTAAATGAGGCGCTACCAGACAAATTGGTCTGGAATTTTGTGCCGGATAACATTGCCGGAGAGCTAAGTGCAAGTGAAAAAGAACCTTTATTAGTCCAAAGGCACAGCAGCCGTGTGGTGTATTACAACACAGCCTTAAATCCCAATGGCCCTCCGATCGACTCATTGTGGGATCTAACACGTGAAGAATGGAAGGGTAGAACCCTTCTTCCGAGCCCACTCGAGGATGGTCTTTCAGCTAATTTTATGCAGACTATCTTGCTCAACTCGGACGCTATGGAAGCTGCGTATAAAGAGGAGTTCGGCAAGGATATCGAGTACTCAAAGGCGGTATTGAAGGCAGTCAAAAAGAATCCTCTTATCGAGAAACCAACCGCCTCTATGGAATGGCTCCATCGCTTTTTGAATAACGAGCCTGTATTCCAAGGATCAACTACCAAGATCTTCAAGAACGTTGGTGACGTCAAGCAGGACAAAGCGCCTATAGGCATCACGACCTTTTCCAAAATGCGGAAGAATAAAAAAGATGTTTATGCGGCCGAGCCTATTTATAACTTGAAACCCGCATTCGGAGTCAGCTACCCCACCTCCCTGATGGTGGCGGATATGGCGCCGCATCCCAACGCGGCGAAACTTCTCATCCGCTACATGATGGAAGAGGGTTTCAAGCCTTGGGACGAGCCAGGCGACTACGCGGCCCGGGCACCAGTCGAGGCGCGTCAAGTTAAGGACTATGGATTGCCAGCCTTTAATGATCTGGGATTAATACCCTTGGACCCTGATCAGGTTTACAGTTCAAAGTATGGGTTCTTAGCTCTGTATCTATCACTGAATTAAAAAACGCTGGATGGCGCCACACCTAAAATGCGGCGCCATCCTGTCTTTGTCAGCAACTTGCCAAGATACAAAACCGGTTTAACCGTTAAGGACACATGAATGATCCACGCCATTCTATTCGATGCAGGCGATATTCTTTACAGCAAACCAAGTCGTCAGCAAGCTTTTGATACATTTTTGCTGTCCCGTGGTTACGCTGCCTCGAAAAACCCGGACCCGATAGCAAAGGAGATGCGTTTAAAAGCCCACGCGGGACAAATGAGCGAGCTAGAGTTTTTTGAGAGATTAATGGCACATCATGGTGTGAATCATCCAACAGATGTGAAGGACGGGATTGAATTACTCCACGCAGAACAGCGAAAAGTAGTCTTCTTTGAAGGCGTAGCAGACACTCTATTCGAACTAAAACGACAGGGATTCAAGCTAGGAATCGTAACGAATACCTATAACTCTCAGCAGGAAAAATACAAATGGTTTGCTCCACTAGGGATCGATAAGGTATGGGATACGTATGCAAATTCCTGTGATCTACAGATTATTAAGCCAAATCCAGCCATCTATATGGCGGCTCTAGATCCTATAGGGGTGCGTCCCCAAAACGCAGCCTTCGTGGGGCACGCAAAAAAAGAATTAGACGGCGCCAAGGCGCTAGATATAACAACCATTCGGTTTAACCCAGATCCTGATTGCCTTGAGGCGGACTTTACGGCCAATTCATTCAGAGACATCCTCGACTTGTCATGCATCGTCGAATCGGCGAATACCATGTCGGCCAATAAGCCGTCGATATGACCTTATTCAGCTTGATTCTAAATCTAGTCGCAGCAGCGATTCTACTTATCTGGTCGGTCAAATTAGTACAATCTGGTATTGAGAGGGCGTACGGTTCAAGGATACGTCGTGCGCTACAGCAAGCGGACAGCCGAAGGGTTAAATCTGCAACATTCGGTTTAATGCTGGCGATCCTACTGCAAAGTTCTACGGCAGTTGCTGTTCTAACAGCGAGCTTCGCCTCAACTGGTCTGATAACCCCCTCGGTGGGAATCGCGGCGGTGCTTGGAGCTGACCTCGGCTCGGCACTAGTCGTACAAATTCTATCCTTCAATCTGAGCTGGCTGATTCCAATTTTTCTGATCGCGGGAGGCATTGGTTTTTTCAAGGGAAAGACTCCTGGCGCGAAACAGACAGGGCGCGTTCTGGTTGGAATAGCTCTAATTCTCATTTCACTAGCCATGCTAGGCGAGGCAACTCAGCCACTTCAGCACAACACGTTTGTTCCGCTTGCGGTAGATTACCTTAAAGCGGACCCCGTAACGGCCTTCCTGATTGGTGGAATTTTTACATGGTTGATCCACTCAAGCATCGCTGCCCTGCTGCTCATTATTGCCTTCCTGGCGCAGGGAATAATCCCATTCGATGTGGCCGTAGCTCTGGTCCTCGGAGCAAATATCGGAGGAGCCTTAATAGCAGTGATCCTTACGAGGGAGGCTGACAAAACCGCACGTCTGGTTACGGTGGGTAATCTTTGTTTGCGTGGAACGGTCGCTGTTCTTTTGTTAATAGCGGTACAAATCTGGCCCATACCCGAAAAATTCGTTGAGGATGCAAATATTCATTACTTGGTCGGATTTCACGTCGGACTCAACTTTGCTCTGGTTATCTTAGGGCTTCCCCTTGTCCGGCGAGTGGAACTAATTCTCGACAAACTAATCCCCTCAGATAATTCAGCCACAAATGGCGTCGGGGCCAACAGGCAGAGCGTATTAGAGAGCGAAAAGATTCACATACCAACGCACGCCCTAACGAGTACCACCCGCGAACTGTTATACCTTTCAGAGCTCGTACAAAAAATGTTCGAGCCAGTGATGGAGCTCTTCGAAAAATGGGACAAATCCCTAATAGACGACCTGCAGGCACTGGAGATTGAGGTCAACAGCGTTCATAAACGCGTTAAGGATTATGTCACCGAGGTCATTCGTCATAACCTTACCGAAGAAGAATTGAGACGTAGTCACGAGCTGGTTATGTATGCAGACAACATGGAAGCTGCGGGAGACGTTATTGTAAAAAACCTGTTCAAGCTCGCGGCAACACAAAACAAGAAAGCGCTCATTTTCTCTAACAAGGGACGAAAAGAACTGACAACTCTACACGACCGGATTCTTGTGAACATGCAATTAGCAATGAACGTGCTTCTATCGAGTGACCTCGAGAGTGCTCGGCAACTGGTTCGGGAAAAGGGGGCGGTGGGAACGATGGTGTTGGAAAGTCACCGAAACCATTTAGATAGGCTTCGAGATGGGGATTCTGCGAGCCTTCGATCCAGTAATATACACATCGAAACATTGAGAGCTCTGCGACAAGTCAACTCTGCGTTCTCATCGATCGCGTATTCATTAATCGCAGAACGTAGCCGTATCGGATAGTTCATCTCTTGGGCTAAACACGATCCTGACATTTTCAATTGAAGAGACTCAGCCTTTAGGCGCCTGCGACAACAAGCATGAGCACAAAGATTCGCCCATTAAAAAGGGAGCTAAATAGCTCCCTTCGCGAAATGGTAATCTCGAGCGATCACATTTCAGTGGGTTGGCGCGTGCCTTCAGGAGTTACCCCGAACCTCACTACGGCAACCAACATCACTCAAAATTAGACTCAATTCACTAGACATTGGATCACCTCCTTTAAATTACTGCTGAACATGGCGCTAACATACTTGATCCATTCATGGTGTCAATGCAAAAGGGTTTACGCGTCGCTTTAAATGGAAGGACCCCGAATAAACGTAGCATCTCCATGAGCAATAACACATACCTCAATATGCCACTCCTCCCGATCGAAGGAATTATAGGCATCGGAGACATACCTTTTTAGTCCAAAGGTAATAAAGAAATCATATAAAGCAATCCGACCCCTCCGGGCTCCAAAACTGCATAACGCCCTGTGTCACACTCTCCAAGTCAGAGTAATCCCATTTTTGAAAACCTTCGAAAAAAACTTCGATCGCGGTAAATTCGCTCTTAGTGGTTCCATGTGGATGATATTACGCGTTATAAAAGTAGGTCAGCTCATGAAAACAATCCGCAAGACAGGTGACCCTGATGCAAATAACGCTCCTCGACGGAGGGCTAGGACAGGAAATATACCGTCGATCAAAGCTCACGGAGGCACTCCTCTGGTCTGTGGAGGCGATGCTCAACGAGCCAGAGATTGTTAGAGAGGTACACCTCGAGTTTATTGTAGCAGGCGCTGAAATATGTACCCTGAATACCTATGCAGCCACGCCTACAAGGCTCCGAAATTCGAATCGTGAAGACGACTTCGAGCTGATACACTCCATGGCCGAACAAGCTGTCCGGGAAGCCATCCAGAACAGCAAACTTCCCATAAAAGTCGCGGGTTGCCTCCCACCTTTGCACGGTAGCTATCTTGGAACCCCCTCCCGCCCCAAAAGCAGCATGGCGGAAGAGTATGCGCAGATAGTTCAACTTCATCCCGCGGTCGATCTGTGGATCATAGAGACGATGACCAACCCGCTCGAAGCAGAGGCCGCGGTCACGGCCGGCCTGGAAAGCGGCAAACCGGTTTTCCTGGCCTACCGTCTAGAAAAAAACGGCAAGCTTAAGTCAGGACAAACACTCAAAGAGGTTAAGGGTTGCTTCGACCACAAGGACCTCAGCGGGATCCTCATAAACTGCAGCGAGCCTGAAATCATAAGCGATCACATAGCGGAGTTGTCGATCTTTGATATGCCGTTTGGCGCATACGGCAATGGGTTTGTGAGTGTGGAGCCACTTGCCCGTGGTGAGTCCGTGTTTAAGCTACAGGCTCGTGAGGATCTATCGCCAACAAAATACGCGGATTACGTAGACCAATGGATATCAGTAGGTGCAACCATCGTTGGAGGGTGCTGCGAGATCTCGCCCTCACACATTCACGAGATAAAGCGTCGTCTCTAAAAAAATGGGGATTAGATCTGAGTCGGATAAAGCCACAGCAAGACACCTGCCAGGACCGCGAGATTTTCAATAGAAGCTGGGCGCGGGGCCACGGGTTTCTTCACTGTTTTTAATCAGGCGCTGCCCGTGTCGATGAATTCATGATCCAGATAATGCATCGGGATTCGGTCTTATCATTAGACCAGTTTAATAATAAGACTTTTGATTCTTACGGCTTACAGCAATTTCCAAAATTGAGGAGTTCAACGGGCGATAACTATCAAGGCCCGAATAAATCATCCGAAAGAAAATCAAATGAGGATACTTGAATGATATTTTTTGCTTCCTATGAGTGCTTCCCAGATAAGAAAGAACAGGCTCAATCGTTCTTCGCGAACATGTCCGCCGAACAGATCGCTGCCGAGGTGCCGCCGAATGTGAAACTACTGGCGCGGTATCACGATGTGCCCAACGGGACAGGCATCACCATTCTAGAAACCGACGACCAAGAGGCGATGACCGCGTGGACGCTGGGCTGGGCAACCATGTGTCACTTCCCAATTGTGAAGCCCATGCTCGACGACGACGCAGCCCGAGCCTTGATAAAGCAATTGGAAGCGGGAGCTGGATCATAGGCGACCAACCAACAAATTAATCAAAATAGAATGTAGCGAGAGACCGGACCAGATAATGAGGGCAGGACCTCACTCTTTGTGCTCAACCAAACAATAGCAAATTTTGGGGAGCACGGCTGTTGTTTGAAGCTAGTTTTCCTTGCAAAAGGTTTGATAAACGGTCGAGTAATTGCCAGCCACATCGGCCAGCCATTGGACTCTCGTTGCATCCTCAATAAACTTCTTCGACCCCTCGGGATTTTCATTGAGCGCCTCCCAGTGTTTGTCGGCTTCAGAAAGCAAAAACTGCACCCCTTTAAATATCTCCTCGCAGTTTTCTTTTGAAAAATGATTATCTGTTTGGTGCTCGGCATTCGAGGCTATTGGCACCATCAAGATGAGAATGAAAATAAGCTGTCTCATAGAAAATATCCTTCAATTTTGACCTGAAACTGCTGCCGCGATCCTGGGTATATATTCAGGTAATTCGTAAGGCATAAGAGTGTCGCCCACTGGTTCCTGACACCCACCTATTCCCATTAACTTAATACCGCTCAAGTTCACCCAGAGCTTTCTTGAGTGCCTCAAGTGTACGTTTTTTCTCACTCCTGTTTAAATCAATAGATAAGCTGAATCCCTCGAAATCTTCAAAGATATATTGCGGATGGTGCTGGCCGGCTTCCAATGGACGAATCACCTCGTAGGTTTGGATTTTATGGGCTATTCCTTTGACGCTAATTTCATCCTTTTTTTCGCATGCGATCGACTTTTTAATCAATGAGTAGGTCTCATGCGAAATTAAAATTTGACCAGCCTCCGCAGAAGACTCCAAACGGCTGGCCAAATTAACTTCGCCTCCAATTATCGTGTAATCCAACCGATCCTCCGACCCAAAGTTCCCCACGTTGCAGAATCCACTATTGATCCCAATTCTGATCATCAACGGCTGAGATATTCCTTGGTCGTTCCACTTGAGGCGTAGAGATTTCATTCTTTCTCTCATCTCCATGGCCATTAGAACGCAGGATATTGCATCCTCTTGGGTGCCCCGTGTCTCCGGATCCCCAAAAAAAATCAAAATGGCATCTCCCACAAACTTATCAATCGTCCCCCCATACTTCAGAGCTATTTCAGACATCTCATTTAGGTAACTGTTGAGCAGAGAACTCAGTACTTCGGGTTCTAAACTATCGGTTAACTCAGTGAAGCCTTTGATATCCGAAAAGAAAACGGTCAGTTTTTTTCTGTACGCTTCTACTTTTACGTTTTGTTTTCCTGAAAAAATTGACTCGTATACCTGTGGAGAGAGGTATTTAGATAATTTTTCGGCTAATTCCTCTACCTTCGCTTGTGCCTGAACTCTTTGAGTGATGTCAACGACAGTCCAAAGAACCTCTTCAGCCCCGGCGACCGGATCACCGGCAACTCTAAACCATATTTCGTCATCATCCTTTTTCTTGAAGGGCCACTCCAAATTAACGGTCTTCTTCTGTCTAACCTGATCGAAAGCCTTTTCGCCGAACTCTTTGAAGGTGTCCGTTGACAGATGGAGCATCTCGGCACTTTTACCCACCAACTCATCTCTTGTATATCCAAAGAATTCGCAGAATTTTGGGTTAACCTCCAATAACATTCGACTTTTATCTACGATCATTATTCCAACACCAGTATTAAAGAAAACCTGCTTAAAACGCGAAGATAATTGAGCTGTCGTCTCCATTTTGAGATCTTTTCCTTAATTTTTCTCTAACATAAAACAACTTGGGCCAGACCTCATCCGATCGTCGTGTTTTTTCATCATAAAAAATACAGGCCACACGCAAACCGCTAGCGCACTTTGTGTATCCAGTACAACCTGCTTGGATTTAGTGCGGAGTAATCTCGGAAGATGGTGGTGAAAAAGCTCTAGCTGGTAAATGACATCATTGATGCCCAAATTCTCGATTTCATTCTCAGTGTTCAGATTTTAAGCTAACTTTTTTAAAAAGAGACTTACCAATTCACCGTTTCTTAATTACCTTATAGAGACTTTGAGTGATATTCGGATGTCAGAACACAGAGTTTGGTAAACAGTGTCGTCAGTCAAAAATTTCAATTTATCATGAATAAAAATCTCGAATGTCACAGAGTTACTGTCCTTATTTGCGCAGGTAATCATTGATTTACAATTTAAGATTGAAAGTTTTTAACAAGGAATAATGGAATGTCAAAATTGTTAGTGCATATTTACAGTCACCCTCAGATGAAGAACAACGTCACGATGGGTTTACTGGTCGCTGTTACAGGCCTTCGGGAAGGTCATGACGTGGAGATTTTCTTTTCAGCAGATGGGGTGCACCTGCTCAACTGCAAAAATGAGAATGAAATAGTTGGACAAGGAACAGGAGACGTAAAGGTTCATCTCGACGAACTCAGAGAAGGCAATGTAAAAATGTTCGTTTCTGGTATGTCTTCGCGGGCACGGGGTTATGATGAAAATCTTTTAGAGGGTTACAATGCGCAATTCGCAATGCCTGATACATTAATTAACCGATCCTTTGGTGCGGACAGTGTGTTGTGCTATTAAATAATCAAAATATATTTCGATTGTGTTTTTACAATTTCAAAAAAATCCCGACTGAAATCGAGAAAAAGGAGTGTATCGGGGGTATTTGCCCTTGAAACAAAGCTTGAGACGTCTTGAAATCAGGGTAAAAAAAGCTGAATCGCCATACCACTAATCAGCAGACAGATTCCAAACAAAACTTGATCTAATCGGGTCGTGAACATCACTACATCTCACTTCTATTGGATTGAGCGTAATTATGCGAATTGATTATGGAGAGATATGGGAGAGATCAGGGTTTGGTGGTGGAGTTTACACTTACTTGAAGACCAATGTTTCTTACATCGGCCGAAGAGCGATCAGCAAAAATAAAGGTGTACGAAGACCACTACAGAGGTGGTCTTTCTATTCCACGCACTTCAGGTATTCAACTTTCCGTCGGACCCCCGGCATCTTTCCATGCGGAAAAGCCACCCAGATTACGAACCTTGTCGTATCCCATGTCGACCAGAGTTTTACCGGTTAAAGCCGCCATCCCGCCGGCGCCACAAATTACTAAAATTTCTTTATCTGTAGAAATCTGATCATTATAAAAATCGGTCGCTGGATCCGCTACAAATTCGATCATACCACGAGGAATTCGGAGGGCGTCTTTCACAGTTCCAGACTGATCGATTTCTTTGCCATCACGAACATCAATGACTACTGCTTTACCAGAATTCATGAGAGAAACAGCGTCCGTAACACCGATCGACGGCACTACCGCGTTTGCTTCCCTCAGAAAATCTTGGGCGGTCTTTTTCATATCTAATACTCCTCTAGCCTTTTTCGATTAGTTAATAGTTGCCGATTAGTGACATATTAACGTCGGTCCTTATAGCCATCTCTGGTGCCACGACCTCCTGCCCTCTCCACCTCCGGGGCTCTCCTACAATCTGCTGGATTAGATTCTAGAATTTCTTGAATAGCATAATGACCTGAGTGACTCTTTAACTCAAAGAGGATCTCGTCATTAATGTAATCTACTGGTGCGCTCTAACAGTCTCACAACGGGCCCCATTTACTAGTCTCCAGAATCCCCTAGCAAGATAAGCCACAACCGACATAAATAAAATGCTCGAGCCTGATACTATAAACAGTCAGCTGATGTTTCGCATTGCTAACCTCACCACTTGCTAAAAGAGAGGTTACAAACTTTTCTTTTTCAAATATTAGCGGTGTGCGCCACCAAATGGATCATCATACTCAAGTCGGAAATCCCCTCAAAAGGAGGACTAACCTCGACGGTTACGCTAGATAGTACGACCAGCTAAGGCAACACCTATCATAGTGTCGCGCGTAATCAGTGACCGAAGCGCGTCTTCGCCCAGATCGTCAGTGTCGTCGGGTCGCATGGGAACCACTAGGTAGCGCAAATCAGCGGTAGAGTCATGAACTCGTACTTCGACATCGTCGGGTAGCAAAGTGCCGAACTCTTTTAAAACTTCACGCGGCTCGCAGACCACCCTCGAGCGATAGGCTTTGCTTTTATACCAGGCCGGCGGCAGTCCCAACAGATCACGCGGGTAACACGAGCAAAGCGTGCAAACCACCACATTGTGAATCTTCGGCGTATTCTCCAGCGCAACTAAGTGTGTCGTGGGTAGTTCTATCCCAAACTCCGCAGCGGCTGAGTTTGCATCCATAAACAGGCGTTTACGATATTCCGAATCCAACCATGCTCTGGCGACCACTTTCGCACCATTCGCTGGCGTGGTGGCTTCGCGTCTTTCCATCGCATACTGTATTTCAGACGCGCTTACTATGCCCTTCTCGATGAGCAATTCTTTCAGTGCCTGGCCCAATATTTGGTAGTAGGCATGAATCTTATCGTCTGATTGGTGGGGGTGATCGTGACTATGATCATGGCCAAAACTGTCCATCTTACTCAACCTCTCTCTAACCAGTTCTCGTACAAATCAAGGTCAATCGTGTCTGCGGTAGAGCCCTTATACTCGTGCCAAAGATCTACCTGCCTAAACCGAACCTTGAACAAGGCTAACAGGTCGGTTTGTAGGCAATATGCGAGTGGTTCGGGGTTCTCGAAGTGCCCCAGGTAACGCACCACCACACCAAGGTGTCCCCTGACATACACAGGCGTCCGAAAATGTCCAATCGGATAGTCTCCACGCACTACAACTTGGTCTCCCGGATTGAACTTGACCGACACCGTCACGGACCTTCCAGATCCCCAGTTTCCTGGAACCGGATCCGCAGCTGCGCGACTTTTTTATCAATCTCATCCTGAGTCAAGATGCCTTTGTCTACCATTTGACGCTGTAACGCGGCGGTCCATCGTTCGTAGTAGGACAACGTGTCATAGATTTCGTGCCCAAACTGCTCGATCGTCCGTCTATTTTCGTGTGTCGAAACAATCCCCTTAGAGCCAATCACGGCTCGTATCGCGTCAATTTGTAATTCCCAGAATGTCAGAGAATATTCCGCCAGATCGATCGGTCCAGAATCGAGACCGCCTACATCATGTGGGCCGCGCATCTTTTTTCCCCTCGAGGTTTAGCACTCGGGCATCATTCTACACCCTGCAAAGCGACTGAGAAAAACTGTCATGCAGCGACGTTTGCAATCAGACCACTCTAGTGCAAAGGTGTGCTGGAGGGTTCTTTCGCGAGCCAACTCGTGTGTGTGGCATCAGTATCTTGATGGATATGGACCACAAATAAATGATCATCAGACAGAAGACTTAGCGAACATGGCCAGACACGCCAAGGTTGTCTGCTCCAGAGTGAAAGAGGGCCGTTAATCTGAATTTGAGAGCATTTTCAAAAAGGCTGAAAAATGGGACGGAATGCTTTTACACGTTCGAGCCAAGACTGGGGATCAAACCTATGTTGGATTGGGCCTCTAGCAGAGCGGGAGGAAATGCAGCGGGCTATGCCGGGGATGAGTTCTCTACTTGACAGTACGCGCCACCTATTGGAGGAGTTGTCGCCAAGATCCGGTTTCAGTGATCCTGTCTATGGAACTATGGTATACAAAGTCTGATCTGATTCATTTAAGGAGTTTCACTTGATCACAGCGATTCTTAAATTTGACATAAGCAACACGTTCGCTCAGTGGGAACAAGCGTTTTACATTCACCAACCCATAGCCCGAGCCGCGGGTCTATATGAGTTGTACCACGGCCACGATCCGGGCAACGATAAACGAGTAGTTGTAGTTGTGAACTGCTTGAGCGAAGAGCATATGCAAAAGTTTATCGAGGCTAATGGGGAGCCCATGGCTTCTTCTGGCCACATCCTTGAGTCAACCGTGACGGAAATCTACGTCAATTAAAAACATGTTGGCCCATGTTTGGTCTTGATGCTTTGTCTGCTTCGCGACTGTATCTTTGACAAGGTTTTTTGTCATCGCAGTGACGTGATTAAAAGTATCTGTGAGAATCAAAACCTTACAAAAAATTGGGAGATTTGGAATGGTAACTATGCTGGTGACAATTAAAATTTCGAAAGGTTGGGATACTTGGTCTGAAATGGCCAAAGGTCTTGAGCCCCAAATGAATGAGGTTGGCTCGAAAATTATTTGGGCCGGATGTAATGCCGACGAGACTGCGGTTTATGTCTTGGTCGAGGCACAGGACCCGTCTTTCATGAAAACATTTGGCGAGAGGGCGGATATTGTTGCGATCAGAGAGGCTGCTGGGGCTGACGTATCTTCCACGACACCGATCGCGCAGATTGGTAATTACTTCATGGGTTGATGTTCGTAAAACGACGACCAACATCTTGAAATAGGACTAGAGCTTTCCATATTCGGGTAGCGATTAGCCCCCCATAGGAAGGGGGACAGAAGTTGTCAGCACGCTTGTAATTGTAAAAATCAAGGTGACTGCCACCAGCTCAATGCGAATCGACTTCTTCAAGTACAGCGCGCCATTTATGGGATCGGTTTTTATTTTGGGAACACACACAAATTTGTTATAAGCACCCAGAGAAAATAAAACCGAAACCACCAATAGCTTCACCAAAAAAACGTTACCGTAGGAGGTCTCTACCAGCAAAGCTAGGTCACCGATCAGCAAGTATGCAAACGTAACTCCGGCCACCAATAGACCTAACAGATAAAAGACAGCTAGTTTCCCAAAATTGTGCGCCACCTCGTACAACTCGTCACCCTCCTCGCACTCACACATGTGTTTCAGGGGCAAAAGCGAACCGAGCCAGAACGCAATACCGAGTAAATGGATTAACAACAGAATCTGAGCAAAAGCACCAAGTTTTATCGCATGGCCGGACACGAGAAAGGTCCACAAAAGGAGCCCTGATACCGCGAAGGTAGTTACAAGTGGGGGAAGGATTCGGTCAAGTCTATTCTTGCCTATAACGACCAAAAATCCCCCTGTGCCTAGAATGCTTGCGATCCCTGCTTTGGAACTCAGCGCTATTTCAAGTAGCTCAGGCGAAAATGCACTCATGAAGGTCCCGCCCATGTTTCCGCTCACAGCAAAAAAAAGTGCGGCCGAGGTTAAGACTCCGACCATAGACAGTTTTTGTAGTAGTTCAGTGCAATAGGCCCTGCTGCGGTCCGACTGGTATCTCCAGAAATGACCCGTAAATAGAAACGTGCCTATGACCCCGATTACGGCAGCATAAAGAGCTACTCGCATCGTAGGGATCAGTAATACCCAGATATCCATGATCACTCTACCCGCCAGACATTCACGCCCTGAACCGTGCGGGTCACTTGATAAGAAGGAGAGTAATTTGATTTAAAAATATCAGTACCCGACTAGCTCTTCGTTGCTTTTGACTGAACTGACTCAATACCCTTATTCTCCATTGACCAGTTGCACGATATCCAGATCTTTGTTTATTACGAAAGACACGTGATCCCCTTTTTTCAGCTCTCTAAGTATCGCCTTATCTGGTACCTCATACTCCATTGTCATCGCTGGAATCAGATCTCCAATAGGTCCGTGCTTTATTGTTAAGCTCGCGTCCCTTACTCGTATGACAACACCCTGTCCACTAAAGCTCTGTTTCTCTATCGCTACAAGGCTGGTCCCATTTGGAGATATTTCGAACGAAAAATTCCCTTTGATCGTATGACCGTCCTCACTTATGGCACGCCATGCAGCCTTATACTTACCATCCGTCAGTGGCGGCAACCCTATCAGGTGCCGTTTGTTTTCTTTCATGAACTGATCGTCTGACAACCCGATCTCCTCTTGCCGAGCCTCACCGAACAACCTACTGAAGAGTGATGCACCCTCGGTCGGAAGCAGCCTATGCAATGTGACTTTGATGAGCCTCGACGGACCGGTAAATGCGATCTCCATTGTTTCTGGTGATTCCTTAATGATCGCCTCGTCTTGGGGTATCACGTAAGCCACAGGCGAGTGTGCGGCTGCTACTTTTGGAACGAACAACAAGATAAGTATCGCTAGGCGGTAGAGTATCATCGTAACTCCCCTGTAACTTAAACAATCAACTCGAACTTCGGTGTAGTTTCAACAGCTATTTCGAACTAAACTGTTCGTAGCTCTAGAAGCCTCGTGACCCCCACAGATATATGGGGTAACAGTGCCCAAACCCAACCACCATGATGCATACACTGTGCGGGTCCGCGGGTTTACCTGACTGGCCTGATATCCGATCCAAAAGATGACGAAGAGTCGTGATTGCGTCCGAGAATGCTAATCGAGCGCTCTGAATTCCATTTGGCGTCATTAAGAGATGTCAGCTAGGGGTAGAGGGAGTGCGAGTGTGCGATCGAATCCGTATTACTCATGTGAGGCGCGGGACTAAGCTACACGTTTATACACCAAAATATATTTCGAGTTTTATGAATAAATCCAATAACTTGAAATGGTGGAACTAGGCGGGGTCGGACCACCGACCTAGACAATGCCATGATTGTTTGTATCCAGGTATTAGACCTGCCTTAAAATTCCTTACGCCACTACGACTAAACAGATCTCGTATCATCTAAATTAAGATCTCCCTGCGAGAACTCGACAAATCAGATTAGATCATTCGATAATTCAAGCGCGATCATATCCGTTGAGGGACCTAAATGAATACATGTATAAGATCAACCTTCAAATGTACTTTTGAAGTTTTTAAGGCAAAAGTGATGGAGGATGAGCCAACTTGGTCACAGTTTGTTGGTGACTACCAAATCGCCAAAGTAGACGAGCATAACTCTATCATGCTCATGAACGTTCTAGATTTTGAAGCGATGGAAGCTTTTATGACTGCCGACGAGATGAAGGCATGGGACGCTGAACATGGCTGCAGAGATACTGTCTACTCTTTATCATTGATCTAGCAACGAAAACCATACAAACAATTTGTTAAAACTGTAGTGGCTTGGGAGAGGCACGATATTCACGCAGTGGTAACTGGAAATTTGCTACCGCTAACTATCTTTTCTCAGTTAGAACAAACAAGATCATATGTAGCCCGTGCTCCTAATCTAAAGTCAAAATCTGGTTTCGTCCATTTTCCCATGCCTACAACATCGTTCAATTATGAAAACGCTCAATAAAATTAGTCACTCACTAAGAATCGTGTTTGCAGTCTGGTTAGCTTTCGGCTGATTCAATCACGGTTAAAACTGATTTTGTGTACTTGTTCATTATTCACTCCTTGACGGGCTTTAAATCTTTGGCTAACGCAATGGTGATTAGCTTGATTGAGTAACCGTATAGGATGGTGAGCATAGCCACAGCTAATGCTGGTCCCATCTTATCCACATCACCCCAAGCAGAAAAACGGTCACCTGCGATAGAAATTAATCCAATTAGAGTTCCAAGCCATCCAAAATAAACAGCTCCTTCCCCGAAGTTGGCAAGGTGCTTCTCTGGGTCATTTTTCATGACTAAAAAGCCAGTTGCTCCGCCAAGAACAAACACGAGACTATTGATGTCAAAAAATAAATGAATACCGACCGTTACAACGGCTCCAGTAATAATTCCCAAACAAATAGCTAAACCCAAGAATTTCATAACGAAATCTCTTACATGATTTTTAGAGGATAATATTTTTTTTAGATAACCAAGTGAAGTACTGACGGTGGGTTAAACGTCTGCTTTCTAGCAAACTCTTCTGCCTTTTGTACAACTTTCTCATTCATAGTCTAAAAACGAGTTTTAGGATTCCAACAAAGTACCCGCGGGAACCTGCCTAGATTTGCTAAAGAGCGCTTTTGGTGTGTATATATTGAATCGATAAAATGAAGAATGAATTAATTCTCTGCGACGTACGCAATTTAGTTTTTAAACTCTTCAAACCTAAAAAGGAGGCAGACGTGAGATATATATCAATACTATTCACTTTTCTGATTCTTGTTGCGTGCGCAAACACGGGGAACGAGAGTATGAAAGGACAGACAGAAGAAAAGGTTCAAGCAAAGATCGTTGCGGGACAAACGACCAAATTACAGATCAAAGGAATGTTCGGTTCGCCATTTGAAACTTCGTACACCGACAGTGGTTCGTTGATTTGGAAGTATCAATACGACGATACAACTGCATTTACCAAGGAAACAGTTGGTTCAGTGCTTCTTACTTTTGGTCTAGCAGGAATCAAATCTGAGGGCACACGGAATGAACTTGTCATTTTGTTTGATGAGAATGATGTGGTGAGAAAATTCAATATGTCCAATAGTCCGATTGAAACGGGGACTCTCTTGTTCGCTGATTAAGCTAACAACTGATGTTTGGTGCAGGGATCCTTGACTCTTGCATCATTTCCCTAGTGAGCGGTTGTGACGCTTACCACTGCCTCAGTACGCTTATGCATCCCTTCAATCGCTGCCCATATTGCGCCACAAAGCTCTCCTTTGACCAATCACATCTCGATCACATCCATCAACTCAGCAAAGGTGGTCTAAGTGAAGACGACAACTTAGTCCTGATATGTGCACCCTGTAATACGTCTGAGGGCGCAAAAACATTAAGAGCCTTCTGCAGGGATGCAGGTTTGAGTTATGACCTGGTTATTGGCCGTTTGGAAATGATTGGAAAAGCTGTTTGACTGACAAATTTAGTGTCTTTCAGATGTCCTTTGACTTAAAGGTTATCTCAATTCGAAGGACGTAACTAAATTTATATCATTTAAATCAGTTATTTAAGATGGTGGAGCTAGGCGGGATCGAACCGCCGACCTCTACAATGCCATTGTAGCGCTCTCCCAGCTGAGCTATAGCCCCTATTTGTTTCGAACCCCAGCCTGTGGAGTCCACATCTTCCAGAACCTTAATTTGATTATGGTAGCATTGATATGCGTATTTACACGCGGCGAGAGTTTAAACCGCTAGAACAAGGTTGACAAACAAATTTGGAACATGCCGCGCTTAGAGGACACCAGAAAGGTATTTCGCTAGATCTGAACGGGTCTTAAATGACTTGCCGCGTTTAAATTTTAACCAGAGAGACCCATGCCATGCGGTATTTTTTTATCCTTCTAGCTTGCCTGTTAACCGGCTGTTTTAAGACTACCAGTGAACTTATTAGCGAGACGTCAGCGTCTTGGGCCGGCCAGAACGCGGACATATTTTTCGATCGGTTTGGTCAGCCCAAGGATGTCGAGAAACAGGAACCAAATTTGGTGACATATAACTGGATCGGGACCGGGGACTCAACCAAGATCTATGGTGACGGCTACGGCCATGGTCTGAGCCTTTACTGCGTCCTCGAGATTGACGTCTCCGATGGACTTATCGAGTCAATACGCATGGCCAGGACCGAGGGCGAGTGGAACTGGCCTCGCTGCGACGAGATACTCAACGGCAGACTTTAATACTACAATCAGTAGCTGGTGTCGGAGCATAGCGCAGCCTGGTAGCGCGTCTCGTTCGGGACGAGAAGGTCGCAGGTTCGAATCCTGCTGTTCCGACCATTAACATTAAAGGCGCCTAAGACGTGGTCGTTATCGCGTCTTGGTAGCCCTTCTCGAGGCGCTTTAGTGCCTTCTTCGAGATACCACCACTCAACTCGAGAGCTGACCTGAGGCGGACCCTCGTCCGGTCGGGACCAAGCAGTGCCGCTAGATCAAAGGCGCTCATAGACTGCCTGGATCCGCTGAGCGCTAGAAATATAACAGGCATAACGTCCCTAAGCTTAAGATCCAACGCATTACAGACCCACCTGACCTCTGTTTCAATATTCTCACGGCTCCACGAGCCCACGGACTCAAGTCGCCAGATCAGGTATTGCAATACACTCGTCAAGGTGTCCTGATCTAAACCGATCGCCTCGAGCGTGTCAGCGGACAACGTCACGTCCCGGGACCACAGCGGGGCTAACCATTGACCGGCATCAGAAAATACGTCAAGCCGAGACCTGAGGTGCGGCAGGACCGACTCAAAGAAACCACGTGAGCACATCCAGCTCATGAGGCGTTCGATATAATCGCTATCTGAGAGACTTTTCTGGAGCCACTGACCGTTCAACCAGGTCAGTTTCTCGAGATCGAAGATTGGCCCCCCGAGTGACACACGGTCAATGTCGAACGCGTCAACCATCTCTGATAGCGTGAACTGCTCCCTCTCGTCTGGCATCGACCAGCCCATCCGGCCGAGATAGTTAAGGAGCGCCTCGGGGAGATATCCCTGATCACGATAAAAGAGTATTGAGGTCGGGTTCTTTCGTTTGCTTAGCTTCGACTGGTCTGGGTTGCGGAGCAGGGGGAGGTGACAAAGCTCTGGCATGTCCCAACCAAAATATTGATAAAGCAGC
The DNA here is from genome assembly GCA_913042205.1 of uncultured Gammaproteobacteria bacterium. Classification (GTDB taxonomy): domain Bacteria; phylum Pseudomonadota; class Gammaproteobacteria; order Pseudomonadales; family Litorivicinaceae; genus HIMB30. Next base: position 11,429 of record CAJWIY010000011.1, on the reverse strand, counting down.
TGATGCTTTGGTGCCGACGGGAGCCACTCCTCGCCCCGGATCACGTGCGTGATCCTCATCAGGTGATCATCGACAACATTTGCGAGGTGGTACGTAGGCAGACCGTCGGCCTTCATCAGTACCTGCATGTCGACCTGGGACCACGGGATACGTATATCGCCCCGAAGCCTGTCGCTGAACACGCAGTCCCCGTCCGTCGGGACACGCATCCGGACGACGCACTCCTCGCCCCTCGCCTTTCGGGCGTCTGCCTCGGCGGCTGACAAGTGTGAGCAACGTCCATCGTATCGGGGTGTTTGCTTTGCAGCCATCTGCTCAGCCCGCATCGCGTCAAGATCTTGCGCCGAGCAAAAGCAACGGAACGCGTGGCCGCTATCAATCAGTGTATCGCAGTGGGTTTGATATATTTCGGCACGCTCGCTCTGGCGGTAGGGCCCGTAATCACCTCCTATGTCGGGCCCCTCGTCCCAACTCAGACCAGTCCAACGGAGCGCATCTAGAATGTCTTTCTCCGACTTAGCTGTTGAACGCCTCTGGTCTGTGTCCTCAATCCGTAAAACGAATTGGCCACCATGTTCCGCTGCGAACGCATAGTTGAAAAGAGAAATGTAGGCGGTCCCGACATGGGGGTCGCCCGTCGGTGAGGGCGCTATACGTGTACGAACGGTCATCTAATCCTCCGGCTGAGGAGGAGTATAACGCCTACCGAAAAACTGCGGGATTTTAAATGGTGATCTGGTCTAGTCGCCCGCCTGAGCTTAGGAACGCCTCGACCCATTTAGGCTGCCTACCGCGGCCGGTCCACGTATTGGCGCTGTTTGACGGGTCACGATATTTCGGCGGCACGGGACCACGCTTTGTCCTCGACTTCGATTTAACCTTCCGTGCCTTCACAACGGATAAACTTTTTAACTCACTTGCAGATAGACCATACTCGGCTGCGATCAGTTTGATCTTTTTTAATCCTTCTTCTTGAGTTTTTGAGCGCCGTTTTTTAATTTCGTTTTGAATTTTTTTTTGAAGACTCTCCAGTTCCTTAAGATTAAACGCGGACAGCCGGATACTAGTATTTGAAACCAAAATGATCCCCCGGGAGTGATTCAATAAAACATGCGTTTATATATAATGAATTAGAAAATTAATTCAACCGAGTGATTAGTTTTAATTTCCTAGAATGAATAAAATTTAATTAAAAGACAGCGATTTGTTATAAAAACCTGAGTCAATGACCTTCTTAAATTATCGTTTCTCGACCGCGCCCATGATGGAACGGACCGACCGCCATTGGCGTGTGTTTGCGCGTACGCTAACCCAGAAAGCGCTCTTATATACCGAGATGGTCACGGCGCCCGCTCTAGTCCACGGAAATCTCGACCGCCTCACTCAGCACTCAACAGAGGAATATCCTTTGGCATTACAGGTCGGCGGATCGGACCCCGATGAGCTGTACAGAGCTACTGAATACGTAAAAGAACTGGGATTTTACGAGATTAATCTTAATCTGGGATGTCCGTCAGACAGGGTTCAGGCCGGCTGTTTTGGCGCGGCATTAATGACCGACCCAGATCGTGTTTCGGAATGTTTTGAGGCGATGCTAAACGCCGCTGGTTCTCAGGGTCCGAATATCACGGCGAAGATTCGTCTAGGTGTTAATGATCAAAATACTGAACAAACATTACCCGAATTTCTTGAGATGCTCCGTCAAAGAAATATTAGACGTGTGATTGTCCACGCACGGAAAGCGGTTCTAGGGGGATTGTCCCCGAAAGAAAATAGAGAAATACCGCCCCTAAACTATGACCTGGTTCAGAAAATGAAGTATCAATTCACGGACATGGAAATCATTTTAAACGGCGGACTGAAATCATTAGATCAGTGTATCCAACAACTCTCGGTCTTTGATGGCGTCATGGTCGGTCGTGCCGCTTATCAAACGCCACAGATACTTCTGGGTGTGGACCACCAAGTCTTCAGGTCCGACCCGCCCCACAAGACAGCGTTCGAGGCGCTCATGGCATATCAGCCCTATGTCGAATCTGTCCTCGCCCAGGGTTTTCCCCTGAAACACCTGACAAGACACTTAGTTGGCTTGTATCATGATGTCCCAGGTGCGCGGAGATATAGACAAATCCTCAGCGAGCGTGCGCACTTACCGGGCGCCAACTGGAAGGTAATTGAGGACGCGCTCGCTGCAATCCCTGACGTAGAGACAATATGAACACCCTAGACCAACTTCGTGAGCACAGTATTGTTGTCGCGGATACCGCGGACTTTCGTGCAATAGATGTTTTCAAACCAATCGATGCGACGACAAACCCGTCCCTGATCCTAAAACAAGCACAGTCGCCAGTCACGGCAGACTTGATTAAAAAAACCCAGAAGGATCTGGGTGGTGGTCGTTTTCAATCCACCGCTGACGCGGCACTCGATTTATCGGTCCGTTTCGGCGTCGAGATCGCCAACAGGATCGAGGGGTACGTCTCGACCGAGGTAGACGCACGGCTGTCCTTCAATACGGAACGCTCAATCGAACAGGCCCACACTATCATCGAAAAATATCAGGAACACGGAATCGCGCGAGACCGTATTCTGATCAAGCTGGCCTCGACCTGGGAGGGAATCCAAGCCGCGAGGGCACTAGAGTCAGAGGGTATTGGATGCAACCTGACGCTCCTGTTCTGCGAGGCGCAGGCAATCGCCGCGGCCAACGCTGGCGCCACATTAATTAGCCCTTTCGTCGGTCGAATCTTTGACTGGTTTGTGGCCCGAGGGGAGGTCCCAGAATCAACGGAAAATGATCCCGGTGTTTTATCGGTCAGGAACATACTTAACCTCTATAAATCACACACGGTGGCAACGATTGTGATGGGCGCCTCTTTCAGGACCGCAGACCAAGTCCTGGCACTCGCCGGTTGTGACCGCCTAACAATATCACCCGCTCTCCTGGAAGAACTTGGCTCTCTCGACCAATCAGTAGCGCCATTAGCAATCAAAGAGCCAGCGGGTCAAACCCTAGAGACAATCACACGCGATAAATTCTTACTCTCTCTGTCTGCCGACCCCATGGCAAACGAAAAACTCGCCGACGGGATAACCCGATTCGTTCAGGATCAAAAGACACTTGAGGCTCTATTGAGCTGATGAGGTCTCGTCGAGGAACGGGTCGTCAAGGAACAGATCAACAACGATCCCGTCATTGATTTCGTAGCGACGACGCTGCTCATACGCGCTGCGCATCAACACATACGGATCCCCAACCGACTTAAGCTCCATCGGCAATTGCGCACGTGTCTGTATCCCGTCGGCGATCATAAGCTCGGTCACACCCACCTCGTCCTGCCAGTCGACTGGGCTCAGGGGCCTGTCGCCGATACGCCCCCCAAGATCGCGCAGGTTGCTAGGGCCGAGGATTGGTAGCACTAAATACGGGCCTGAGCCGACACCCCAATAGGCCAAGGTCTGACCCAGATCCTCTCTTTCCCGCTCAATACCCATAGCGCCTGCCACGTCAAAGAGCCCAAACAGACCAATCGTGGAATTGAAAATAAATCGGGTCAATGAACGAACGGCCTTCCCCGGTTTCGCCTGTAAGACTGAATTCACTGCGGTGATGGGTTCACCGAGATTATTAAAGAAATTGCTGACGCCTGTCCTGACTGGCTTCGGTGTAATGGCTCGATACCCCCTAGCAACCGGGCTCAAAACATAACTATCCGCTTTTTGATTGAACGCAAACATTGCACGGTTCCAGCTTTCGAAGGGATCAGTCTCAGTCTCGCCAAACGCAAGGCCGGACGAAAAAAGCAAAGCAACAACAAAGTAGAAAGAACGCGTCATGATTTTCGGTATTCCCTCAAAGCAGTTGATAACCGTTTATACGAGACTTTATCACGTGTTTTCAACGCTTGAGCAAAACAAAGTACGCGAAATTCTTCAATTTGCCACCTTAGGTCCACCAACTGGTGGTCCTGATAGCGCCAATCGTTAGGATAAGTCGGCCACAATCTTTTCAGGCTCGATTCGAGGTCCTCGATCTCTTTCTGCCACTGTGCGTCGAGCAAAAGGCGGGACTGAAGCTTCTCCAACCTCTGCTCGACCGCTTGCAAATATCGATCAAGATCGATTAGTCGGTCCGGTGGAGTGCTATACAAAGGCGCGTCGCAAAGAGCCTGAATGTGAGATTTCATTGCAGAAATTGTGCTGAGCCATGGCACCGGAACTTTTCCACCGAGTCTTTGCCTCAAGGATCGAAGTCGAGCCATAGCCGATTCAAGTGAGACCGATACCCGAATGGCTTGATCGATTACTCGTTCACGGACGTACTTTTTTATAGCAACAAACTGCGTCTCGGATAAGATCTCGTCGCCCAGTTCAAAGCAAGAGAGCACGATTAACCGGTTGAACTTATTTTGATCGGTCTCGTTTGAGCAAAGCGCGATCGATGCCCTCTGGTATGCCGCCTCTTTTGTTTTTAAAAACCGAAATAGGTCAGAGGATCGAGCTACCAATAATTGCGCTACAGCTTCCTGATTCTGAACGGCAGCGTCTTTAGGATCGAAAACAGAAGTCAGCATGACCTGGTCGTCTTGCAACGTAAATCTTTTGAATTTTTTCATTTTGATGCCGCCGAGGACCGTGCTTGTGTCGCGCGCGAGGTCTATCCCGGTTGGCCAGTCGTTATAAATTTCCTGAGCACCGGTTAGGTGGAGTTTACTGAATTGATTGCTCAATCGGTCCTGAAGTTTCCCCAGGTCACGGTCGGCACCGACAACTAAGCCATCTGAACCGACCACCTCAATTCTGAGTTTCAACCGGGAATCTATTTGTTTGTCATCCCAGAACCGAGCGTCAACGGACATACCGGTCCGTTTTGTGACACACCAAGCAACTGATTGACTTAAGCTACCAGCATTTCGATTGATTGATGGCATGATATCTCGCACGAAATCAGGAATTGGAACCAAGTGACGTCGGATCGACTTTGGCAAACCGCGGACCATTGCCTCCACCTTTTCCTCTACTGCACCCGGCACAGTCCATTCTAAGTTATCGGGATCTAACTGCATCAAGGCTTCGAGTGGAACTTGAACCGTAACACCATCTTCGTCTTTGCCTGGCGCAAACTGATAGCTGGCAGGTAATGTGAGATGCCCCAGTTCCACCTGTTCCGGATACTGCTCTGTGCCAACTGCTGCTTTCTGATCAATTTTTAGGTCGTCAATAGACAGATAGAGTGATTGCCGTTCTTCCTCTGAGGCTGTTTTCCACCATGACTCTAGGGTACGGACGTCAGTGATTGAGTCTGGAAATCGCGAGCCAAACCAATCAGTCATGTCGTCAGGACTTTTCATTAAGTCCACACGCCGAAGTTTTGCCTCTATATCAGAAGCCTCCAAAAAAATCCTTTTGTTATGGTTCAAGAACGGCAACCTCGTTTTGATCTCACCGAAAATCAAGCCTTCAGTGATAAACAATTGTCTCGCATGCCTTGGGTCAATGGATGCATATCTGACCGGTTCTCTCTCCCGTAAGGTAAGGCCGAACAACCGTGTGGACCGATAGCAGAGAGCTCGGCCTTGTTTCTTGGACCAGAACGGTTCCTGGTGTGTGAATTTGAGAAGTTTTGGTACTGCTGCGATTACCCACTTTGGCTCAATTCGAGCGACAGTCCGCGCAATTATCCGATGCGTCTCGACCAACTCTCCGGCCATAACCCAAGCAGCTTTTGACGCTAGTGCTGTCTTTGGGACACGGAAACGCCGATTTCTAATGCCCTGATAGTCTGCCTCCTGGCGCCGGCCAATCTGGCAAGAAAAACCGGTAAGAAGTGCTATATGAAACCCTTCACGATCAAGCTCATCGCCCTCAGATGCACGTTTCTGGTCGCGAAAAATTAGCAAGATCTGTCGATGAATTTCCCGCCACTCTCTCAGACGATTATGGTTGAGCCGCTCTGAAATGCACCATTGTCGGAACTTTGAATTCGATAATTCGTTGCGCGCGGTCTCCACGTAATTCCAGAGATTTAATAACGATACAAATTGACTACTCGCGTCTGAAATTGCCGAATCATCAAACGTAGATTCCCTCGGATCTTGTATCGAAAGCCCGGAGGCGACGATACTGACCTCCCAAAATACGCGTCGCGATTCAGCATCTAAAAGGATTCGCCCAATACGCGGGTCTAGTGGAATACCGGCGACTCGTCGACCAAGCTTAGTCAAGCTGACTTTTGGTGTAACTAAGTCAAGCTCTCGTAATTGCTGAATACCATCGCGAATCGACTGTGGTTCGGGCGGATCGACGAATGGAAATTCAAGAGGATCGCCAAGTGAAAGATCCAGGCACTGCAGTACAACAGAGGCCAGATTTGTCCTCAAAATTTCAGCATCGGTAAACTCAGGCCTTGCCTTAAAGTCATCCTCATCATAAAGACGGATAGCGATCCCAGGCTGTGTTCGGCCGCAGCGACCAGATCGCTGATTCGCACTGGCTTGGCTGATGGGCTCGATAGGTAAGCGCTGTATCCTGCTTCTTGGAGAATAACGACTGATCCGGGCGAGCCCTGAGTCGATCACATAGCGAATTCCTGGAACTGTTAATGAGGTCTCCGCAACATTTGTGGCTAAAACGATACGTTGCGATCCAAGGTTAACTGGATTAAAGATTCGTTGCTGTTCCTTCGCTCCAAGCCGCGCGTAGAGCGGTAACACGTCGAGGCGGTCTAACGCTGCCTGTCTCAGGAAGTGAGATACGTCCCGAATTTCACGCTCACCCGGTAAAAATACCAATACATCACCACTCGGTACCTGTGATTGTCGATCGATCGCACGCAACTCAACAATTGCCTGATGAATGGCTTGTGCCAAGCCAACCCCATCCGACTTCGATGCGTCCAAATCCCTCATTGGGTGATACTGAATTTTTACCGGGTAGGTCCGACCTGACACCTGAATCACCGGTGAGTCAAGAAAATGGGTACTGAATTTTTCATAGTTAATCGTTGCCGACGTAACGATTACCTTGAGATCTGGCCGCTTCGGAAGAATCGTCTTGAGAACGCCTAAGAGAAAGTCAATATTCAGACTGCGTTCATGGGCCTCGTCGATGATAACCGTGTCGTAACGTTCGAGTAATGGGTCATTTCGAAATTCTGCCAACAGCAATCCGTCTGTTACTAATTTGATCGGAGTTCCATCAGAAATTTGACGATCGAATCGCACCTGGTAGCCACACAAATCACCAAGATCAGACTGCAGCTCCTCTGCTATACGAGTTGCAACAGAGCGTGCCGCAAGTCGTCGTGGTTGCGTGTGAACAATTTGTTTCTTTTTGCCGCGACCGAGTTTCAGGCAGAGTTTCGGCAATTGTGTTGTTTTCCCAGAACCCGTCTCGCCGACCACGATAATCACTTGATGCGAACGGAATGCTGCTTCCAACTCGGACAATGCATCAGTTACCGGTAAGTCCGGGAAATTGAGGGTGAGCAGGGGCTCGCTCAATCTTGGATGGGGGATTTCACAAGTAAATGAAGGCAAAATAAACTCACAATATCTCAGCAAGAAAACTGACGGATTTCAACGAAAAAATCAACTCGGAGCTTTTTTATTCAACCTACATGTGTAACCTTAACATCCCGCGCTTAGGATGTCTTATGAGCCGCTCAAGAGCCATTGTTAAAGTTGACACGGTGCCGGAATCATCGGTCTTCCCCTACAATCATCTAGCATTTTTAAGTCAGAATGAAATTAGTCTGCTGATCGACCGTACTGACCGGATGCTATATCCATTGATCCGTAGCTGCAGTCTCGCGGTATTAAGCAGTGGCATGGCGACCGACCATGATACCTGTCTATCTGCTGAGTATCCCAACTTTGATATGGATTTCGAAAGACACCCGCGCGGACTGAAAGTGGTATTGAAAAATGCACCCGCGCAAGCATTTGTTGATGGCGTCCTGATTGAAACAATCCACGACCACCTATTTTCAGTGCTACGAGACTTACTACATAGCCGCGATCTGGGAAGGCACTTGGACCAGCTAACTGGACCCGATTCAGCTGATTTAGTGTTTCAAATTTTACGTAACGCAAAAGTGCTTCAGTCGGACCGAGAATTGTCACGCATTGTCTGCTGGGGCGGACACAGCGTGAGTAAACCCGAGTACGACTATGCGCAAGCCGTCGGTCAGGAACTAGGTTTACGGCGGTTTGATATATGTACCGGATGTGGATCCGGTGCCATGAAGGGATCAATGCGTGGGGCGTTCTATGCACATAAGCGCCAGAAATATTCAGCTGGGCATTTCATTGGCCTCAGCGAACCTGGGATCATTGCCGCTGAGGCGCCAAACGATATGGTATCTGATCTCGTGATAATGCCGAACATTGAAAAGCGGCTAGAAGCTTTCATCAGGATCGCTCATGGCATCGTTATTTTTCCCGGTGGTCCGGGCACCGTAGAGGAGATCCTATACCTGCTCGCAATATTTGCAACGCCCGACAATAAGGAGGATCCGCTGCCAGTTGTTCTCACCGGTCCTGAGTCCTCCAGATCCATTGTCGATGCCTACGTAACGTTCCTCGAAACTGCGCTTGGACAGGGCATTACCTCCCGCATTGATGTGATAATCGGCGACGCTTCGTATGTAGCCGAAACGATGCAAGCGGGTCGTGATGAAGTAAAAAAATATCGGCTGGAAACTAACGACGCTTATTGTTTTAATTGGTGTCTGGTAATTCCTGACTTGTTGTCCACAAGCTTTGCACCAACACACGAGTCAATGAGTGAGCTAAATCTCTCATTAAGTCAAAGTTCGCAAAAGTTAGCCTCGGAACTTCGGCGGCTATTTTCAGGGATTGTAGCAGGCAATGTGAAACCTGAAACACGCCAGCTCGTCAACGAATCAGGACCATTTAAGGTCCATGCAACACCTGAAATAGGGGGTGCGATCGAATCGTTACTAAAACGACTTATATCTGAAAACCGAATGAAAATTGATGGAGTTTATACACCCTGCTATCGCATCATCCCAAATTGCTAAAGAATCTCGAAGTTTTAGGCGCTATGCTACGTGCTCTTCTGCGCATCGCCCTGCTTATTGCATGGTTTGTTTTGTCGCTACTTCAGCAAACTGCCGGATTTTTATTGGGTACCGGTGACGGTCGTCACCTCAGACTTCGTTTTTACAGGGGAGCTCTACGTATTCTGGGAATCCGTATCCGTGTATTTCATGATTTTAGCCCTCGTCGACCGCTCTGTATCGTTGCGAATCACGTGTCATACCTTGACGTATTCGTACTCGGCAGCCTGATTCCAGCAGTATTTGTTGCAAAAAAAGAAGTCAGAGAGTGGCCAGTGATCGGGTGGATAGCTTGGTTACAACGTACTATCTTCATTGAACGCAGGCGTTCAAAGGCTGATGACGAAATTCGGCCGCTTGTTAAGGCGTTAAATCGAGGTTCAAACGTAATTGTTTTTCCGGAGGGAACATCAACAGACGGCGTAACCATCCTGCCTTTCAAAAGCACGCTTTTCGAAGCTCCAAAACGAGCAAATGCCTATGTCCAACCTGTGAGCCTCATTTACCGTGAGCGACATGGCTACCGTCTATCTGAAAAAGATCGCCAATTTTACACCTGGGGAACGGACGCTCCTTTTTTTAATCATTTCTCAAAACTTATTTTGCGCCCGGGCGTTCTTGTTGAAGTGTGGATCCGAAAGCCTCTCAGTCCTCAACTGGACAGAAAAATTCTGGCGAAAACCTCAGAAGAGCGAATTTATTATGCACTCAGACGTCTTGTTAACCGGATAGTTTCTTAACTCTCGATTGTGCAAAAAGCAATCGCATGTGAGTGGTCGTCGCTAATGCTGAGGTGAATCTTACGAGGAAGGGCGTCGCTTAGCACTTTATTCTCTGGATTCAACTTGACCACCGGACGGCCGAGTTCGTCATGGCGAACAAATAAATCGCGAAACCCGAAACCCCGTCCGATACCAGTCCCCAGTGCTTTAGAAATTGCCTCCTTCGCCGCAAAGCGTTTAGCAAGAAATTGAGGTCGCTGTGACGCTCTCAAAGACTGAAATTCTGCGTACTCCACAGGTTCAAGGATACGAGAAGCAAAATGATTTCCATGACGTTTCAACACATTTCGAATTCGCTCAACGTCGCATAAGTCGATACCAATACCGCTAATCATCTGCAAGCACGATCCATGATCAAACGGAATTCTTTTACGGCCTCCGGTAGCCCAATCATCAGTGCTCTTGCCACCAGACTGTGACCGATATTTAACTCGTGCATACCACCGATGCTAGCTATTGGCGCAACATTAAATTTGGTAAGCCCATGCCCCGCATTCACTATGAGACCTAACCGTTGCGCAAACATCGCGCCTTCTTCGAGCCGCTTCAATTCCGAGTTCCTTTGCTCCGGCGTGGCCGCATTAGCATATTCACCCGTATGCAACTCAATAACTGGCGCCCCAACCTCCTGCGCAGCCTGAATTTGCTCCGTATTGGGATCAATAAACAAACTAACCTCGATACCCGCATCTGACAATTTAGCGACCTGAGCACTAATTTCAGACACTTGATTCACCAGGTCAAGCCCCCCCTCCGTGGTCACCTCTCTTCGATGTTCCGGAACAATACAGCACGCCTTTGGCGCCGCTTTTAGTGCGATTCGGACCATTTCATCTGTTGCGGCCATTTCCAGATTCATTGGCGTTCGAAGATGATCCCTCAACAACCAAACGTCATCATCACGCACATGCCGGCGATCCTCACGTAGGTGGATAGTAATACCGTCAGCGCCTGCCTCCTCGACAGCAAGAGCCATTTGTAACAAGTTTGGATCACGCCCACCACGGGCGTTACGCAACGTTGCGACGTGATCGATATTGACACCGAGCCTTACGTATTGATTCATCAACTTTTTCTCGCTTCCGACAACATCTCCCGGGACACTAAACGCCGTCCTCCCAGCGTGTGGTCTACCAAACTTCGATGCAACCACTTTGCGTGCCTTGCAGTAACCGGTTCAGAATACAAACCCATCGATAAGGCCTTCCAATCCGCACCGTGCAGAGCATCAACTTCATCAGAATTCACTTCAACCAATTCTTGAAACTGGTGCAAACGATAATATCTGTGATCATGGAGTTGTTTGCCGCTACGATCAACATCAAGGACAGGGTATGTTCCAGCTGCTTCCAATAAAAGCCGCTCAAATCGACGCAAGGCGTCAAAAGATTTGAGAGAAATATCCTTCACCGAATCCGTATATAGATCAAATAATCTCTCTACCTCAGCGCCTTCTGGCAGGATCCAATTCGTTATTTCGTTAAGATATAGAGCACTAATCAACTCCGTCCCCTGAAACGGCACCCTAGACCCTGCTGGTTCAATTTTTGAGAGCCTTGCGAGAT
>CAJWIY010000010.1 GCA_913042205.1 uncultured Gammaproteobacteria bacterium | reverse complement strand
TTTGAATATGACCGGGCATCCGCGTCAATACTGGTAGGTGACTTTGATCTAATCCTGACACTTCATACCCAATATAAAACGATTCCATTATACTGGCCAACCTGCATGTCGCACCGCTTTTAAGCTCACACTCGAACGTACTGTTTCGATGTGATAATCAGCGCCGGAAAAAATGGATTAAGTTCCGTCAGGACTGTCAAATAAGTCAGGCGCGCGAACTGGCGTGCGTCAGATAGTTTTGTTGCATAAGCACTTAAGGGATGAAACTGTGATCGATCAAAAAATTGAAGCCGATATAACTCTCACATGGACCGATGAAGCGCCCAGATTAGCAAGCTACTCGCTTTTTCCAATTGTTCAAAAATTCCTATCCCTGTGCGGAATCAGTGTCCAGACCCGCGATATCTCACTGGCGGCAAGAATCCTTGCGCAATTTCCCGATCGCTTGACCAAAAGCGAATTCGTTTCAGATGACCTGAAATACCTTGGCAACTTAGCTAGAACTAGTAATGCCAATATCATAAAGCTGCCCAACATAAGCGCTTCTGTTCCTCAATTAAAAAATGCGATCGCTGAACTCCAAGGGAAAGGTTTCGACATACCAGATTTTGTCAACCATCCGCTAACGGAAGAAGAAACCGAGATACGCGCACGTTATGCAAAGATTCTCGGTAGTGCAGTCAATCCAGTATTGCGAGAAGGAAATTCTGACAGAAGAGCACCCGAAGCTGTTAAACATTTTGCAAAAAAGAATCCCCACAGAATGGGGGAATGGTCGAATGAGTCGCTGACTCATGTTTCTACAATGGTTGATAATGACTTCCGACATAATGAAAAGTCAGTAACGATTGAGGGCAAATCTGTCGGGAACGCATCGGTATGCTTTTTTGATACTAATAGCCGAAAAATCACCCTCGCTGACACGATTCCGCTGGATTTCGGAGCAGTAGTCGACACTACGTACATGAACGTCAATGCTCTGCAGAATTTTTACAAAGCGGAAATAGCTGATGCCAAAAAACGTGGCGTCCTATTTTCGTTACACCTCAAAGCGACGATGATGAAGATTTCTGACCCAGTGCTGTTTGGGTATGCTGTCAAGACGTTCTTCGAGGACCTGTTCATAAAGCATCAAGAAGTATTTACCGATGTCGGCTTTAACCCCAACGATGGAATCGGAGATCTCCTTGCGAAGATTGAAGCCCTTCCGAAAACTACGAAAGAAGAGATACTTTCAGATATTGCGCTCTGTCTAGATAAGCAACCCGAATTACAAATGGTAAATTCGGATAAAGGTATTACCAATCTCCATGTCCCCAACGATGTAATCATAGATGCCTCGATGCCTGCAATCATAAGAAATGGCGGCAAGGGATGGGCTGCTGATGGATCAGAGTCTGACATCAAATGCGTCATACCCGACAGCTCTTACGCCGCGGTCTACGATGAAGCTATAAGATTCTGTATTGCGAATGGAGCCTTCAATCCAGCAACCATGGGCAGTGTTTCAAATATTGGGCTAATGGCCAAGAAAGCCGAGGAATACGGTTCTCATAACACGACCTTCGTAGCACCACGGTCTGGATCGATAAAGCTTCTTGACGAACACGGTACGATAATTACCGAGCATGATGTCGAGGCAGGAGATATATGGCGATTATGTCATACCCAAGATGACGCAATAAAGAATTGGATCGAACTCGGGATCTCCCGCGCTAGAATAACTCAACTACCCGCAATCTTCTGGCTTGACAAGAACCGACCACACGATTCAGAGTTAATAAAAAAAGTTATAACGACCTTAAATAAACATGATGCTAAAGACACAAAGATAGAGATCCTCTCGCCAAGAGAGGCTACAAAGGTGTCGCTTTCAAGAGCCCGTAACGGACTCGATACCATCTCGATAACCGGCAATGTGCTTAGAGATTATTTGACTGACCTCTTTCCTATTTTAGAATTGGGTACCAGTGCCAAGATGCTATCCATCGTTCCGTTAATGCAGGGCGGTGGATTGTTTGAAACAGGAGCCGGCGGATCGGCCCCAAAGCACGTGGAGCAACTACTAAAAGAAAATCATCTCCGTTGGGATTCGCTAGGTGAATTCACCGCCATCGCCGCATCCCTTGAGCATCTTGCTACTTCAAAGAACCTCAATGCAGCATCAATCTTGGGGAAATGCCTGGATACAGCCACACAGAATATTCTTGAATCCGGTAAGTCTCCCTCTCCAAAAGTAAAAGAAACGGATAACCGCGGGAGCCACTTCTACCTGGCATTGTTTTGGGCCAAGGCCCTTTGTGAGCAAGGGGATAATGTCGCCATCGCAAATCTTTTCCGACCAATCTATGAAGCACTGGAGTCAAACGAAACAGAAATATTAAAGGAACTAAACGAGAGCCAAGGTAGCGTAGTCGATATCGGAGGGTATTTCCTACCCGAATACACAAAAGCGTCCAGAATTATGCGGCCAAGTCAACAGTTCAATAAAATTGTGGACGAAGCCTAGTTGCAGGGATCTGGGCTAAAGCCATCGTGTTAGTCGTTTTCAACAAGCCCTACGGAGTCTTGTGCCAATTTACGGGCCAAGGGTTAACCCTGAGGAGGTACATCAATATTCCCGGGGTGTACCCTGCGGGTCGACTAGATAAAGACTCGGAGGGACTTCTATTATTAACCGATGACGGACGTCTTCAAAATCGATTGACGCATCCTCGGTACGGAAAACAAAAAACCTACTGGATTCAGGTTGATGGATTGATCGACCAGATAACTTGTGGACTCATGCAGAGGGGTATTGACTTAAATGATGGACCTGCAAACGCTATACAGTGCCGACTGATTGAACCACCCAAAGTGCCTGCCCGGAATCCACCAGTACGTTATCGCAGAAATATCCCAACTAGTTGGATCGAAATGACCCTCAATGAAGGACGTAACCGCCAAGTTCGGCGGATGACCGCGGAGGTTGGATTTCCAACACTTCGTCTAATTAGAGTCTCTATAGGTAGTTATGAGTTAAATAATTTACTACCGGGAGAATATCGAGTGATCGACACAAACCGAGTAGAATCAGGTGATGCGAAAACGAGACAGCAAAGTTATCGTCGGGATGTCAGGAGGCGTTGACTCCTCCGTCACCGCATACCTTCTAAAAAAACAAGGCTACGAAGTTAGTGGCATGTTCATGAAAAATTGGGATGAGGATGATGAAACTCAGTACTGTACCGCAATTGAAGACTTAAAAGATGCCAAACAAGTCGCAGACACACTCAGCATTGAGCTGCATCAAGTCAATTTTGCTGCAGAGTACTGGGACAACGTTTTTGAAAACTTCTTGTCCGAGGTCAATGCCGGTCGCACACCAAATCCCGATATATTGTGTAACCGAGAAATCAAGTTTCGTGCTTTTCTCGACTATGCCCGCACCTTAGGGGCCGATCTGATTGCAACCGGCCACTACGTGAGGCGCGTTGATGCTAAAAATCCACTCTACCGTGGCATCGATCGCACGAAGGACCAGAGCTATTTCCTATGGGCATTAACGGAAGAACAAGTCAAGGCATCATTATTTCCCCTCGGTAATCTTTTAAAAACAAGCGTGCGTGAGATTGCTGAAAGTCAAGGCTTTGTTAACGCACGAAAAAAGGATTCCACTGGGATCTGCTTTATCGGCGAACGTCGCTTCCGTGATTTCTTAAAAAACTACGTTAAGCCAGAGCCAGGCAATATCGTTACCGCTTCGGGAGACGTTATTGGTCGCCACGACGGGCTGATGTTTTATACCCTCGGCCAACGCCAAGGGATTGGTATTGGTGGAATTAAAAATTATCCGGATGCGCCTTGGTTTGTCGCAGCTAAACATTTGAAAACAAATGATCTGATTGTGGTTCAGGGAGTAGACCACCCCACACTCTTCGCAAAAGGTCTTCTGGCAAGCCAAATTAATTGGATTGGAGAGCCGCCCGAGCTTCCCGGCCTGTATTCTGCCAAGGTCCGGTACAGATCAATTGATGCGCCATGCGCAATTGAAACGGATGGTGATAATCTTCATATAATCTTTGCCGAACCAGAACGTGCTGTCACGCCGGGGCAATCCGTCGTGATCTATGATGGAGAGATTTGTCTGGGTGGCGCTGTGATCGAGGAAGCCCTGGCTTGAGCAATCTTAACCGTCTGTATCCCCTCTGCGCCCTCGCCATGGCAGCGCATCAGGTTGATCGCCTAGCGAATACTGGCCTGGTTCCGTATGATGAGTTGGCAGTCTTAATTCAAAGCACCCTCAATCTTAATCCGAGCACGCCACTCGACGTTTATGGTAATGACATCGATAGCCTCCGACCTGGTTCGCTACTCCTGCGTGAGATGCTCGGCCGAGGTGGTAATAGAAAATATCCAGAGACAATCCGATATTTTATTAGTTTGATGCAAGTCGAACGTCAGTTAGATAAACAACCAAAATTACTCGAGAAGCTCCGCGGCCATCTAGAAGTTGCTGTGAGTCAATCAGAAGAACTCGGCCCAACAAATGAATCGGTAATAGAAACTTTGAATACCGCCTATCAAGAGACCATCTCGACACTTAAGTTTCGTATTATGGTCACGGGTAACCACGGGCGACACTTACAACAAGGTAATAATCCAGCTAAGGTACGGGCACTTCTTTTGAGTGGTGTCCGCGCCGCGATGTTGTATAGACAGCTTGGTGGCGGAAGACTGTCGCTGCTATTTCAGCGAAGTCGCATATTCAAAGACTTAGAATCAATCCAATTATAGGAAAGCCATGACTGTATCTGTTCTGACCGCGATCTCACCTGTAGACGGACGTTACTCATCCAGAGTTCACACCCTTCGACCAGTCGTCAGTGAGTTTGGCTTGATGCGGGCACGCATCGAGGTCGAGCTGGCCTGGATCAAATCGCTTGCAGGTAATCCACTCATCGACGAGGTCGCCCCCCTGTCTCAGCAGGCAATAGCTGAAATCGGTGTTATCGCGTCTGAGTTTTCAGAAAAGGACGCCGAACGCGTTAAAGAAATTGAGCGGAAGACCAATCATGACGTCAAGGCAATAGAGTACTTCATCAAGGAGAAATTCGCGATAAATCCTGAGCTCCATGCGATTGCTGAGTTTGTTCACTTTGCCTGTACAAGTGAGGATATCAACAACCTTTCCTATAGCCTTATGCTAAATCGT
The DNA here is from genome assembly GCA_913042205.1 of uncultured Gammaproteobacteria bacterium. Lineage (GTDB taxonomy): Bacteria > Pseudomonadota > Gammaproteobacteria > Pseudomonadales > Litorivicinaceae > HIMB30. The sequence continues at coordinate 38,360 of CAJWIY010000010.1, read as the reverse complement.
ATGCGGGATGATGTCCTTGTACCCAAGATGCGAGAAATCATTGACTTACTGCGCAGCAAGGCCCACGAATGGGCCGCCCACTCCATGCTGTCTCGAACCCATGGACAAAGCGCCTCACCCACTACTGCCGGTAAAGAAATCGCCAACGTGGTCGTCCGACTCGAGCGTCAACTTATCCAGTTTCAAAACGTTCAACTGCTTGGAAAACTCAACGGCGCTGTGGGCAACTATAATGCGCACATCGCGGCCTATCCTGATATTGACTGGGCTTCACATGCTGAGAGCGTGATAACCAACTTGGGACTGACATGTAATCCCTACACTACCCAGATAGAGCCCCATGACTGTATTGCCGAATATTTTGATGCAATGAAGCGCTTCAATACCATCATGATCGATCTAAACCGAGACCTTTGGAGTTACATCTCTCTCGACTACTTCAAACAGAAAACAGTCGCAGGTGAGGTGGGCTCATCGACTATGCCACATAAAGTCAACCCCATCGATTTCGAGAATTCCGAAGGAAACCTCGGAGTGGCTAATGCGGTATTCGAACACTTGGCCACAAAGCTGCCGGTGTCGCGTTGGCAACGTGATCTAACCGATTCCACAGTTTTGCGGAATGTTGGAGTCGGCGCCGCCCACTCGCTGATTGCTTATGAATCCTCACTAAAGGGCCTCAACAAGCTCGAAATCAATATGGCTGTTATTACTGATGACCTCGCAAAACGTTGGGAAGTAATGGCAGAGGCTGTCCAAACAGTCATGCGCCGCTATGGTATTGAGAAACCATACGAACAACTTAAAGAACTGACCCGCGGTAAACCAATTGATGAGGGTTCACTGCGCGTGTTCATTACCAACCTCGAGATTCCAGAGGAAGCGAAACAAACACTTCTCGATATGACGCCGCTTAACTACACTGGTACTGCTGAGGCTCAGGCTCGCTCGGTATGATCCTAGAGCGACTGAAGGATGTCTCTCTCTCTGACGGATGGATCCTCTCGCAATACTGGCAAACTTCGCCGGTTATCTTGGAGAAGGCAGTCGAAGTCGAAGCATTAATTCCTGACCCATCTACCCTCGCACAGATTCTCAGAGAGACTGACTTACCCTGTCGTCTACTGACCGGTGTTGAAGGTGAGACATTTACTTTGGCACATGGTCCGTTCGAGACATTCAAGACACCTAAGAAGCCCTGGACCGTTATAATTCATGGGCTTGAGCACCTATTTCGCGAATACGATGATATTCGTAAGTCAATACAATGGATCCCAACCTGGAGGTTTGAGGATTGTATGCTTTCGTGGGCGTCTATTGATGGTAGTGTCGGACGTCATTATGACCAATTTAGTGTTTTCTTAATTCAGTTGAATGGACGAAGGCACTGGGAAGTTGGCCCACTTGCCACCGGCCATACCTCAATGCTTCCCAACCAACCGATTGCGTTAGTTGACCGCTCTGAGCCATTGACAAGCTGGACTGCGAATCCAGGGGATGTTCTTTATCTACCACCAAACATCATCCATCACGGTGTAAGCCTCGATCCCGACTGCATGACTCTTTCAATAGGCTTTCGTGCGCCCGATGCCGGTGCACTCCTTGAAGGGGCAATCGAAACGATCGATGCAAATAATCAAAAGATACGTTTCAGTGATCCAAAACGAACTCGCACCGGTGCCCCAGCGGAGATCCTTGTGAGCGATCTTCAAGAAGCGAAAGCTACGATTATTCGGTATCTCGATGAACCGCATGTTCTTGAATATCTGTTAGCAACACGGGTCACCGCGCCCTATCTCGATATGGAGGCAAATGCAGCTTTTGGTGAAGAGATCGACCCACTAATCGATTCGGTGACACAATGGGAACTAGACCCTGGTTGCCGGATGGCTTACGTCAATCAAACACTTTATGTCAACGGAGAACGTATCGGTGTTCAAACGCCTTCTGAACTGCTTAATCTCGCCAATACTCGTACTTGCCGATCTAGTGACATCCGCAAACTCGAAAAATTCTGGTTCGATATTGTTGTCGAATTCATTCGAACAGGATCACTCGTGCCGTGCGCTAACCACGATCCGTGAAGTAACCTGGGCCGATTCTCAGAAAGCACTGCAGTCGATCCGGACTCAGGTCTTTATTGAAGAGCAAGGAATTGACCCATTAGACGAGTGGGATCCCGCGGATCAAACTGCAATCCACATACTCGCGCAGCGCAGTGATAGAGCCGTCGGTTGCGCGCGGATAGTCGCTCTAAAGAAGATCGGACGCATGGCGGTGGTTAAGGAAATCCGTCACAGAAACGTAGGCAGCAGACTTCTGCGATTCGCAATAACGAGGATTCACGAGGCTGGAAATGTGCCAACTCTTGGCGCACAGATCAGTGCCATGGGTTTTTATGCGAGCCACGGATTTCTGCCTGAAGGGCCCATCTTTGATGATGCTGGTATCCCACATCGAACTATGACGCTAACTGGGGATCATGAAAAAACTTTGATGCCCCTCGACGCTGAATCTCTGCGTTTTGACACTCCAGACCTTTTAGTGGCAATCGAACCGCAGACCTCGCACAAAGAAACGCGAATAGCTATCCCTAGATTATCGGAAGAGGATGCGAGCTGGCTCACACCGCGGCTCTGTTTTTATGCCGCCTCTCACGGAGCAAATACCCTGATTCTGCAAATCCCCGAGGGCGAGGTTCAAATCCCATTGGAATCACCTCATGATTTCTAAGATTTCCCGAGGGCTCAAGCTATCGCTCACGCAGCTTGGTCTAAAATCCGACTCCACCCATCTTTCGGGAAATTGCCGTGGCTGCCACCCTTTCAATAATTTTATCAATAGCAAGGTAAGTGAATTGTCAGGTTACCGATTTACTCTGCCCGTAAGTTTTTGCACCAACTAAAAAACGTCGTTCATTTTCGGTTGAAACACGAGAAAGTGCCTCATTTCGGTGGGGAAATCGACCAAAACGTTCGATAATCGCCTTATGCTCTTGGGCATACTCCACAAATGACTGAAATCTGGGCTTATCCTCGTCTGATGCGAGTTGATACAAGCGAGCCATCTCCTTAACACACAACGCCTGATCCGAAAGGAGCTCGCTATGTTCCAAGGGCATTAGCGCAAATACCCTCTGAATCAGTGGAAGCCCCCTAAACATGTCCATTATCTGGCCACGTCTCGCCAACTTGGCAGCGCGCGGGTCCCCGGCAAAAGCGCGCGGGGTTCCTCTGAAAATGTTCCGCGTAAATTGATCAAGTAAAATAATAAGAGCCAGACGACTACCCGGCTCACCTTCCCAATCTTTCAGGCCACCTGCAAGCGCGAGCTCAACACGGTGACCAAACCGCTGCCCGATTTCTCGATCAATCTCAGGACCACCGGTGAACCAGCGATTTTCCTGCTTTTTAGCAAGATCACCCAGGGCGTATTCAATAAACCAGTAATCGAGAATTTCGCGAGCCCCCTGACTAGAGGTTCCGTCATCCATGGGTCCAATCATTTTCATAAGAGAGTCTACTCGTTAAAGCGACGTGGCTAACGAAATTTTACAATCTCCACGCGGTCAGGAGATAACCCCTCAGGCGCGACGAGAGGGCCCAATCCATAAGCGCTGCGTATTGGTAACCCAGCGTCAGAAAGTAACACCCGCACGTGCTCTGCCCGTGCTGCGGACTGATCAATAGCATCATCCAGCGTTCCACTCGGTGTTACTGCTCGATAGGCAACCACGGCAAAGTCTTCCGGGTTTAAGGATTGCAGATCAGCCGCAATATCAATAATCTTAGCGCGACTTTCAGGACTAACTCGGTTACCCGCAAAAGATACCGGTAGTATCACACGACCATCAGCCAACAAAATTTGGGCACCTTGAAATCCCGGCTGCTCGATCCCCGGCGCAACCAGCCGGACATGAACGTACTGGCGACGGTTTCCCCGCTCAATGCCATAAGCTGATAAATAGCGTGGAGTGTCGCCAGCGAGTTTAACGGCGAAATAGATCTGGTTACCATTCGGACCATAGAGTTCACGAACCTTAAATAGCGAGTTGGCCCAGAGCCCACTCACACCACAACCCCGACTCTCACATGAAAATAATATCTCTGCCCCCGTCTGCCTCAGACCGGATTCGAGCGTGTTCATGTAGATAGCATAATCTTCCCTCGGACCCAACTCGTAGGTGATGTCGATTACATGACCTTCGACGTCAAGCTCATCATCAATCACCAAACGATTATTGACACGCTCAACTCGCTCTAATGGGAAACGAATAGCTGACTGAGTGCCTTCAGCGTATCGAATGATCTCAGATCCGGAGGGTCTTTTAACCTCGGGAAGGTCAGACGATCCGGGGACATCGGCAGAAAGAGACAGCTGCGACAGCATCATCGAACCCAATAAAATCCAGATCTTCATTATTAAGAAAGCCTCTCCAAAAACCATCGCGCGATTGCTTCCTCCGCGCCTTCAAGATGAAGATGGTGTCCACCTTCGAAAGTTTCCACCCTAATGTCCCGACAAAGTTCAATTCGCGCCGGTAGAAATGAGGGATCCCTAAAAAATCCCGTATCGCCCACGGCCAGCGATACTGGCATGTTAAGGCGTTCAATAAACACGCGAATTTGCTGTTCATCCATCCGAAACAAAGGAGGCAAAGTCAAAAACTTATCCGATGCCCAGGTCCAACCCTCCGAGTTCCTGATAAGCCCACGACGGACGATTGGATCCGCAGCAGCCCGGGTCAGTGGCAGCAATCCACCCCGGACACGCGCGTCAATAGCTTGGTCGATCGACTCATATAGCGGGGGTTGCCGATCTTCCATCTGCTTCAAGCGTTCTGTGGACTCCCTCAGCTGATCAGGCGCTTCACCGTCTGAATAAGTCCAAGGCCCTAGCCCCTCGAGTAGCCAGAGCTGTTGAACACGGTCCGGATAAGTGCCCGCGAACAGTGTTGCTACAGCTGCACCCATAGAATGACCAAGTAGAATCGCCCGGTCCCAGCCAAGAGCCTCAAGCACCCCGATCACGTCCGGCACTCCATCCCAGATGTGATATGGCCGACGTAGATGATCGGTTAAACCATGTCCACGCTGATCAATTGCTACCACACGACAACCAGCCAAAAACGGTGCGATTCGTTTAAATGATGCGGCGTTATCTAGCCAACCATGGAGCGCCAATACCTGATGACCGTCCTCCGGGCCAAAACAAAGCCCCTGAAACGACGATCCTGAGATTTGAAAACGAGCCGGCTCTGACATTAGGGTTGATAGGACCCCACGAGCGTTGCGACACCAGGAAGGAAGGCATCCAGTTGAAGTATGTAGGCAGTCGCGGGGACAGCCTGTGGATGACCAACATACCGAGGTTCGCCCTCGGTGAGATGACCAACAATCTGCGTCAAAATCGGCTGGTGAAACACAAACAGGCCATTATTAGACGCACGGTCTTCAATCACGGTCATAGCATCTACCCAGTCATCCTCCGGCGTTATGCCCTCAACGGTGTTTGCTATCACGTCCAGTCGCATCGCATCAATCACCAATTCAGCCGTCTGCCGTGCCCGGATCAGAGTTGAACAGTAGACAGCCTCTGGACTCCAACCACCTCTCTTCAATTGGGATCCAGTATTCGTCGCCTGCGACGTGCCGTTTGGTGTCAAAGTACGATCCGCATCATTTGGTGCAAATGGAACCGCCTCACCATGGCGCATTAAAATGATGTGCATTGAGCCTCTCCTTAGGTCTGATAGTATGCGGCCAAACACAAGCAGAAAAGACCCTATGAAAATCGTTTCTTTCAATATCAACGGAATTCGTGCCCGAATTCATCAACTCGAAGCCCTCAAAGACCACCTCAACCCTGACATTATTGGGCTACAGGAGGTCAAAGTTGCAGATGAACATTTCCCATATGAGGATCTCGAATTCCTGAACTATCGCTTTGACACCCACGGACAGAAGGGACATTACGGTGTCGCACTGGCATCAAAGCCTGAACCATTAAACATTACCAGAGGCTACATAACTGACTCAGCGGATGCCCAACGACGAATGATCCGTGGCGTTTATTCGCTCGCTGATGGCACTGAAGTAACCATATTTAACGGGTATTTCCCTCAGGGTGAATCGCGTGATCATCCGGTGAAATTCCCTGCGAAGGCGGCCTTTTACGGTGACCTTGTCAACACACTTAAGAACGAATACTCGCCAGACGATAATATTGTTGTGATGGGTGACTTTAACGTAGCACCATTGGATCAGGATATCGGGATCACCGAGGATGCCAAAAAGCGTTGGCTACGGACAGGCAAGAGTTCTTTCTTACCCGAGGAACGCGGATGGTTTGAGGCATTAATAAATTGGGGACTGACTGATAGCTGGCGATCCGTCAACCCCAACACCTCGGATCGTTATAGCTGGTTTGACTACCGTTCCCGAGGGTTTGAAGATGACCCGAAGCGCGGTCTCAGAATCGATCATATCCTCGTCTCACAACCCCTATTGGCGCGAATGAACGATTGCGGTATCGACTACACGCTCAGAGCAATGGAAAAACCATCAGACCACTGTCCGATATGGATCAGTATCGAGTAAGTTTTTATCACGAACATGAACACACAGAGAAATCGAAACATCGGACCACGTCAGTCATCGCTCTGATCTGTTCTACGAAAGTCATTTTGCACAACTTATGTGCGATGCATCATGATAGTCATTGACAAAATACGCGAATAGGACGAAGACGAATAAGGAATCATGAATCATGATTGGATCTGCCAAAAGCGCCCGCCTCACCAATCCTTTTCACGAACCCAAAGAAAAGCGATTCGAGATTCCAGGCGAAATCGCCCGAGAACCGGGTATTTATGAGGAAGCACTAAAAGTAGGCTGGGAACTTCAACGACGTCCAAAACGTGCCCCGCTCGCTGCCATTGAACGCCAACATCAAAAAAATCGAATGACGGTTTGGGAACGAATCACACTATTAGTTGACTCCGAACCAACTATTTTATTCCAAAACTGGGGACCAAATCTTGACGGTGCTAGTTTGGTCACCGCACTTGCCAAAGTGGGTGGTCGTGATGTGGCTATTTATGGACATGACTTCACAGTTCGAGCGGGCTCAATGGATGCAACCAACGGCGCTAAACTCGCGCAATTATTTGAGACCGCGGGCAAACTTGGCTGCCCAGTCGTCGGTTTAAATGACTCAGCCGGAGCCTTCGTTCCTGCCGGTGTTGGTGGACTCGATGGTTATGCAGAGGCATTTCGAGCACTTCGAGAGATTTCGGGTCGCGTACCATCGATCATGTGTATGTTCGGATTCAACGCAGGGGGTGGGTCATACCTTCCGCGTCAGGGTTCATTCGTCATTCAACCCAATGACACATTTTTTGGTCTAACCGGTCCGTCGGTAATCAAAAACGTTCTGGGTGAAGACATCACACCCGATGAACTTGGTGGTCCTGTTGTCCACAGTCAGACGGGTGTCACAGACTATGTTGTTGAAGACGAAGTACAGGCTATTCGCAAAGTACGCCAACTTCTGCAATTCTTACCGGCGAATAATGAAAAAATGGCCCCATTTCAGCCAACCTCAGACCCAATCACTCGAAAGACCTGGGATGTTGACATTCTGTTGAAGCGTGCCTTCAACTCACCAGGCGGTTTCAATACGCCACTCGATGTGACTATCATGATCCAACAAATCTGCGACCACGGCGATTTTTATGAATTCCAACCAAACCGCGCACGTAACACCGTTTGTGCATTCGGACGAATTGCTGGCCACGTTATTGGTTTCTGTGCAAACAATTCAGCTGTTTCTTCGGGTCAGATTGATATCGATGCTGCGTTAAAAAATTCGCGTTTCATCCGCTTCTGCAACCTCTACAACATTCCGATGTTATTCATGGAAGATACCACTGGCTTCCTGCCCGGTCGCGACCAAGAGAGCCGAGGTATTGTACAGGCTGGCAGGGCAATGCTTGACGCAATTATCGACCTCCGAGTGCCAAGATTCTTGCTAATTATTCGAAATGCGTTCGGTGGCGCCTACGCCGCCTTCAACAACTATAAACTTGGTGCGGACATGGTATTCGCATTACCGACAACGCGTCTCGCTGTAATGGGTCCGGCTGGGAAAGAGTTTGTTTACAAAGATGAATTGAAATCACTGCGGCTTGAAGCGAAAGGTCGCGCCGCCGGAGGTGATCCTGACGCCTTAAACTGGCTTAAGAACCAAGAAGCACTAATGGAGCAACGTTACGAAACCGAATTGATGAATCCAAAAGAGGCCCTCTCCCTAGGCTCAATTAGTCAGATCGTTATGCCTCAAGACTTGCGGCAAACGCTTGGAGAGAACTTTCTTCATTACATCTTGTCATACCAGCCAAAACCAATGGCCGCACTCCAGAGGGAGTTCCACTAATGGGCCAAGACTTGATCCATCAAAAACGTCGCCTTTCCCAGACGAACTCTGCCTGGGTTAGGCAATATGCCTGCGAGGACATCGACTGCCTGATCATCTGCCGTGGACCGATCCGTAAAGAAGTCATGGATGTCCTCACGGAGATGGGTGCTAAATATGGCATTTTGTTATCTGAGAAAGACTCTATCACCTACCCGAATGCTCTTGCACCCGAACTACGACTTATCAATGATCCGACGCGGATTCACCGAGTACCTGACTATACTGGTGCAACTAAGGAAGCGCGTGATCAGCGGATTGAGCAAATTATTCAGATCGCTGTAGATAATGGACACAACTCGATTTTTGCGGGTTACGGCTTTATGGCAGAAGATCAAAGCTTGGTGCGCGCAATTGAAGAAGCAGGGCTCATATTCATTGGACCGTGTTCGCGCACTGTTTTTCAAGCTGGTCTGAAAGATGAAGCGAAACGGGCAGCCCTGACCTCGAACGTATCTGTTGTTCCAGGTATTGACAATTTGACAGTGCGCACACTGTTGACAAAGGCGCATGATGAAGGTGGCCTTGAAACTATTGCCCGAGCCCATCAGCTAGATGTACCCATGGGGTCGACCGAGTATGAACAGGCGGAAGCATTGTTAACCTCGAGTTATGAGGCCTTGACCGATATCATCACCATCGATGAAATTGCCAAGCAGGCCGAAATTGAAGTGGCAGCACTGTTTGATAAACAACCAAACAATCGTATCAGGCTTAAAGCCATCGGTGGCGGAGGTGGAAAAGGCCAGCGGATCGTGGCTGCTCCTTTAGATTACACTGGTGATCAAGCAACTCAGGTCAAAAATGCATCAGCGAAAGTACCTGCATTAATTCGCGAAATATTAAATGAAGTCAAAGCAACAGGTCACGGTGACAATAAAAATATCTTGATAGAATTGAACATAGAAGCCACTCGCCATCAAGAAATTCAGGTGATTGGTAACGGCGATTGGTGTGTTACCCTGGGTGGTCGTGATTGTTCCCTTCAGATGCATGAACAGAAGTTGCTCGAGGTTTCTACAACAACCGAAAGCCTGCGGACCATACTTGCAGAATCTTCAAATCATCCAACTCAACGACATGCACTCGAGACAGATCTACAAATCCTCGAGTGCATGGAAGATGAAGCGGTTCGATTTGGTACGGCTGTTGGCCTTGATTCAGTCGCAACCTTCGAGTGTATCGTTGATGCTGACCGGCATTACTTTATGGAAATGAATACCCGTATTCAGGTCGAGCATCGTGTCAGCGAACTCTGCTACGGTCTTCGTTTCGAGAACCCAGACGACCCCTCTGACGCCTTCATCGTCAACTCATTGGTAGAAGTCATGGCAATTATCGCGTGGCACAAACGGAAGCTACCGAAACCCACCCGCATCAACCGCGAGAATGCCTCTGTCGAGGTGCGTTTAAATGCCACTAGTGCTGGGCTAACACCGCATGCCGGTGGCGTGATTGAGTATTGGTCGGCTCCCGTTGAGAATGAAATCAGAGACGATCAGGGGATTTGTGTCAAAAACCCAGACACCAGTTCATTTATGAAATACACCTTGGCCGGCGCATATGACTCGAATATTGCTCTGGTCTTGACCGTCGGAGTTGACCGTTTGATTAGCTACCAGCGGATGGCAGAGGTCCTTCGGAAAATGAGGATTGATGGGCAAGATGTGCAGACAAATTTAGAGTTTCATTATGGTCTTCTGCACTGGTTTTTAGCGCAAAATCCCTACGCGAAGACAACCACAGCGTTCATTGAGCCATACCTCACTTTGACTGGTCTTTTGTTCGAGGAAGTAAAGAAACTGGACCTCGACGCAGGATTCCAACATCTCGCCAAGCAAACATTGCACAAAGAAGTGTTTTCAAGAAAGCGAACCTTGATCACTCGCCCATTAAAGCGCGTGACAAACAACCCCCATCTGCTAATTGGATGGCTTTCAAAGGTACGCTCAGAGTGGTCGTTTGAGGGTGGGAAATTCCAATGGAATATCAACCCCCTTATTGTGTTGGCAGATTTGTATCATTACCTGAATATGGATTATGAAGATACCGCGCCCGCGCTTGAGGTGATCTGGGATCATGATCGGGTCATCCTAGAGCAGGGGTTAAGCTTCTATGAAGATCTTGAACAACAACTTGGATCAAAAAAATGGAGCGCCTGGCAAAAGATACTCACAAAAAATCAAGCACCAAAAGGCATCGAATCAGAAACCTGGCAGGAAGTATTGGCTGCACACGAAGGATTTCAGTTGGGTCTAGATTTGCTTGCGATTGTTGTTAAATCTTCACTGGTAGTCGGTTTTGACGATTTAAGTGTGAGTGAAAACCTTACGATCAGCATTCCTAATTGTCTGAAAGATCCTGAGAGCACAGAACGCGCCAAAAAAATATTAGTTCCACCGCCCGTTGCATCCACCAATGAAATCGTTGCCGTCTCGGGAGGCATGTTCTACGCACAGGAAACACCCGGCGCACCACACTTCCTCGAGGTCGGAACTCACTTCGATGTCGGCGACCCCTTGTATATCATCGAAGTTATGAAAATGTTTAACAAGAAATATGCTGAATTTTCAGGAACTGTGACCGAGGTTCTCGTTGAACGTGGCGACGGTCTTACCGTGCAAAAAGGCCAGCCCTTGTATCGCATCGAGCCCGACGAGGTCGCTGAAGTCATTGATGAGGAAACTATTGCGCAATCGAGACTCACTCATACCATCGAACAACTGAGCGGGTTATGAGGCCGTTATGACAGAAAAGAAAAGGTGGAAAGAATTAGTCTCAGAAGAATCTAAGGGACTGACTCCCGATGAAATGACCTGGTTCACACCAGAAGGTATCGGGTTAAAAATTCTGTATACCGGGGACGATATCAAGCATCTCAAGCATCTGAACAGCATGCCGGGCATGACGCCCTTCGTGCGAGGTCCAAAAGCCACAATGTATGCAGGTCGCCCTTGGACGATTCGGCAATATGCTGGTTTTTCAACCGCAGAAGAGTCGAATACGTTCTATCGGAAAGCCCTTGCTGCAGGCGGCCAGGGTGCATCGGTCGCATTTGATCTTGCAACACACCGGGGGTATGACTCAGACCATCCTCGCGTATCTGGTGATGTCGGGAAGGCGGGTGTAGCGATCGACTCCGTCGAAGACATGAAAATACTGTTTGAAGGCATTCCACTCGATCAGGTCTCTGTGTCAATGACCATGAATGGTGCAGTTCTCCCGGTGCTAGCGGGGTACATTGTCGCGGCCGAAGAACAGGGAGTTTCCCAAGAAGAATTGTCAGGAACAATTCAAAACGACATCTTGAAAGAGTTCATGGTGCGTAATACCTATATTTATCCGCCCAAGCCGTCGATGCGTATCATTGGTGATGTTATCGAATATTGCTCCGCTAGAATGCCCAAATTCAATACCATTTCAATCTCTGGGTACCATCTTCAAGAGGCAGGAGCGGATGCTGCTCTTGAGCTAGCATACACCCTCGCAGATGGCAAAGAATATGTCCGTACGGCACTGTCAGCAGGTCTCGACATCGACCAGTTCGCGCCACGTTTATCATTCTTTTTTGGAATTGGGATGAACTTTTTCATGGAGATTGCGAAGCTGCGTGCCGCGCGGTTACTGTGGACCGAAATCATCAACGAATTCAATCCAAAATCAGAGCGGTCGACAGTTTTGAGAACCCATTGTCAGACCTCGGGCTGGTCCTTAACCGAGCAGGATCCATACAACAACGTAGTACGCACAACGATTGAGGCCATGGCCTCCATCTTTGGTGGAACCCAGTCACTGCACACAAACTCATTTGACGAAGCAATTGGATTACCCACAGAATTCAGTGCACGGATTGCTCGCAACACCCAACTCATTCTTCAGGAAGAGACCGGGATCCGTCAGGTTGTCGATCCTTGGGGCGGATCATACATGATGGAATCACTCACCAACGACTTAGCGGAACGGGCACGCGAATTGATCACTGAGGTCGAGAAGGAAGGTGGTATGGCCAAGGCTATTGAGGCTGGTCTACCAAAGCTTCGTATCGAAGAATCGGCGACCAATAAACAAGCTCGGATTGACCGTGGTGAGGACGTAATTGTTGGTGTCAACAAATATATCTCACCAGAGGGCACCGAAGAGGAATTTGACGTCCTTTCAATCGATAATCAAAAAGTTCGAGAGGCCCAGATCGCGCAACTCAAACGTATCAAGGCCAATCGAGATCAAAAACATGCTGATGGTTGCCTCAAGGCCATTACGGATTGCGCCGCAGGAGGATCTGGTAATTTACTTGCTCTCGCCATCGAGGCGATGCGGGCACGGTGTACAGTTGGCGAAATCTCTGATGCAATGGAAGTTGTGTTTAAACGTTTCCAAGCAACCCATCGGAGTGTTACAGGCGTGTATGGGAGTCATTTTCAGAACGAACCAGACTGGCAAGCCTTGAGTTCGCGTATTGCTAAATTCGAACGCCATGCTGGTCGTAGACCTCGAATATTAGTGGCGAAAATGGGCCAAGATGGCCATGACCGTGGTGCCAAAGTGGTGGCGACCGCCTTTGCTGATCTCGGGTTTGATGTTGATCTAAGCCCAATGTTCTCAACCCCGGCAGAGGTCGCCCGTCAGGCGGTCGAAAATGATGCACATGCTATTGGCGTAAGCTCACTTGCAGCCGGTCACTTAACTCTCATTCCTGAACTTATATCTACGCTCGTGGCAGAGGGTGGAGATGATATTGTGATTTTCGCTGGTGGAGTCATCCCACGAAAGGATTATCAGGCTCTGTATGATCATGGGGTCGCCGCAATATTTGGTCCGGGAACCAAGATTCCGGACTGTGCCAAGTCAGTGCTTGATGCTATCGAGAGCATAGGTGCCTGAGATCGACTTCAATGCACTACGAAACGGCGAGCGCCGCGCTCTGGCTAAAGCTATCACGCTGATCGAATCCACAAATCCAATGCATCGAAAACAGGCAGCGGCGCTCCTTGAGCAGTGCCTCCCTCACAGTGGGCAAAGCGTCCGTATCGGTATCTCCGGCGTTCCCGGCGTTGGAAAATCAACATTTATCGAGGCCTTTGGGCTCTTTCTAATTGGTCTCGGAAAACGCGTTGGGGTGCTTGCTGTAGACCCATCCTCTCCCCTCTACGGGGGCTCAATTCTAGGTGACAAGACCAGAATGGAAGAGTTGTCACGTAAAAGTGAGGCTTTTATCAGACCATCACCAGCCGGACGTTCCTTAGGTGGTGTTGCTAACCGAACGCGTGAAGCGATTTTAGTCACCGAATCGGCAGGGTTTGATGTCATCCTAATCGAGACTGTCGGTGTTGGTCAGAGTGAATACGAAGTCCATTCGATGACAGACTTATTTCTTGTACTTATTCAACCCGGTGGTGGTGACGAGATACAGGGAATCAAAAAAGGTATCTTGGAAGTAGCTAATTTCATTGTCATCAACAAGGCCGACGGTGATGCAGAGCGATTGGCGAACCAGTCGGTAGTCCATTATAAAAACGCCATGGGATATCTAAATCATCAGGGATTTTGGAGACCCGAGGTGTTATCTGTGAGCTCTCTGGAACAACGAGGTATTGAAGCCCTGTGGGACCGAATTGGTGCCTATTGCGAAGCCGGAACTGAGGCGATCCCGGAAAGGAGAACGGGTCAGGCAAGCCAATGGTTTGAGCGGCTTTTGAGTGAGGGAATAGCAAATCATCTAGACGAAAATGTGGCTTGGTCGGATTTCTATAAAGCACAGAAGGAGCGTGTGACCCTTGGGCAAATATCGCCGACTCAAGCCTCCATCAGTTGTATAGATTGGCTTGAAAATAACCTATAACTCCGCCACCTTTTTTCTCACATATTTGGAATCTCATAGGCCCGCACAGCACGGAGAATATCTCGTCTTGAAATCTGGCCCCGAAGGTTACCGTCTGAGTCAACCACCGGGAATCGTCGTCGGTTTGTTTTAAGCATCCGCTCAGCAACCTCAACGATATTTGACCCTAATTGGATTGTCTCTACCGGTACACTCATTGCGTCGCAAACCCGCCCGCCGATGTCACCCTGATATGTGCCCACTAGGATTGCCCTTAGACAGTCCTGTTCGGAAATCATACCCACCAATTTGCCATTCTCATCAACAACTGGGGCGCCGGATATAGTCTGAATGAGCAACAAATCGACAAGGGAAAGTAAATCCATTTCGGGTTTTGCGGTTGCCAGGTGCGTAGTCATAAAGTCGTCCACAACTATTGATCTAAACATCTGAGCCTCCTTTTCATTATGCTTGGCTCTTAGAATACTTCTAAGATATGGAGGAATAATAGGTATGCTGCATAAAATTGACCATATTGGCATTGCAGTCACAGATATCGAGGAAGCTATCAAAACCTATCAAGGCCTTGGGTTTAAGCTTACCGGACGAGAGCGTATCGATTCGCAGAAAGTAGAAACTGCATTTTTCCAGATTGGCGAGTCATGTATCGAATTGATTGCGGCAACAGAGCCGGAAAGCCCGATTGCAAAATTTATCCGAAAAAATGCTGGTAAAGGAGGACTCCAACAATTAGCGATCACGGTCACCAATATCGAGGCTGAGCTCGATCGTCTCCGACAAGGGGGCTTCACGCTAATCAACGAAACACCAGTGCCCGGCGCTCACGGCACCAAGGTCGCTTTTGTACATCCGAAAGATACCGAAGGCGTGCTGCTGGAGTTGTGCGAACATCCCACTAAGTCATTTTGATGATTCTCACGTCCATCACACGCTACCCAATCAAAGGACTCGCCGGCGAGCTATTGTCAGATGTCGCAGTTGAAGGAGGGAAAACGCTGCCGGGTGACCGTCGGCATGCACTCCAGTTCTGCGACCGAGTACCGCCGGATCCAAAAAACTGGCGATCAAAGAAATATTTTCTGCAGTCCACACAATCCAATCTCTGTGCAGATATTCGAATACAGTGGACGACTGACTATGTCACCCTTAGTCATTCCGATCAAACGCTGACCATGTCACGGGATTTGTTAGAAGGAAGAACCTTCGCAGAATGGATATCACGTCTCGACCCCTCACTCGGACAATTTACACTTGAGACCCTCGAGAGCGGGTTTACCGACGAAAAAGAGGCATATATCTCGCTACTGAATCGTTCAACCATCAATGCTATCGCCAACGCTACGGGTACGACAGATTATCCTGAGCGCTATCGAGGTAATCTATTAATCGAACAGGCGAAACCCTTCCAAGAGCTTCAATGGGTGGGAAAAACGTTGATGATAGGATCCGCACATTTCGAGGTCATTGAACCGATTGTTAGATGCCGTGCTACTGAGTTTGACTGGCATGGTAAACGTACTAGAGGATTCCTTGATCACCTTAATCAGTTATGCGAAACAGATGTGTGTGGGGTATTCCTGCGCACGAACAGAAGTGGGGTTATTAGCACAGGGGACCGAGTTAGGGTAGACGACTAAAGATAGGTCAATCGCTGGTCTTTTTCAGGTTGTCTCGGTTGGTTTAACAACACTAAAGCGATTCGTGTGATGGACTCAATCCACTCGTCTATATCAGACGACGGCAATTTTAGGGGCGATTCCATTTCAACGAGTGCCCCCTGAACAAGTGATTCAAGCCACATGGCGCGTTCCATAGACTCTCCCCGCGTAGTCGATGATCCGGACAATACTTGTGCGAGGCGCTTTCGCATCTGGGCCTGAGATTCCTGAATTTTTGAGAGAGCCCCCGAATCATCTGCCAATGTCTCCGTCAATTCTCGAATTAACATTGACTGTCGGGCACCGTTAAGCCGTGCTTCAATCCAGTCAGACAGAGCTTGTGCAGGATCAGTGGAACGTCCCAGCAATTCGAATAACGTATCATAATGCCGCATAGCTAAGGCGATCAACAGACCACGCTTACTATCGAAATGCTTATAGATCGTGCCCTTACCTATTCCGGTTCGAGCGGCAATAGTATCTACAGAAACTTTGCGAACACCCTTGTCTGCCATTAGCCTTTCACTCACAGAGAGAATGTCTTGTTCACGACCAATAAACGCCTGCCGTTTGCGATGATCGCGCTCACTCCTCGCTGATTCAGTCGGAATCACGGATTAGCTGCCCCGAATAAGCGAAAAAAATTCTCAGTCGTTTGATCAGCAATTACCTGAGGCTCTGTGCCCCTTATTTGAGCGACCGCCTCGGCCACATAACTGACGAACGCTGGCTCATTTGGTTTCCCACGATAAGGCACTGGCGCAAGCCACGGTGAATCGGTTTCGATCAATAAACGATCATCTGGGATCTTTCGACAGACCTCGTGCACATTAGTCGCTTTAGGGAAACTCACGATACCTGACATCGAGATGTAATAACCAAGATCGATGGCTTGCTTCGCCATCTCCCATGACTCTGTAAAGCAATGTAGTACACCCGGAACGTCAGTCGAACCATGTGTCTTGATCAATTCGATCGTTTCGTCGCGTGCGTCTCGAGTGTGCACAACAATAGGTAAGCCCGCCTGCTTGCCCGCCAGCAAATGGGTTACAAAACTCTCACGTTGCACATCGGTCACCGGTTCATGAAAACCATCCAAACCCGTTTCACCGAGCGCAATGATAGAGTCTGCTCGGGTGAGCTCTAATAGTTGGTCAACAGTCACCTCCGACTCCTCATGCGCATGGCATGGATGGACCCCAACTGTTGCCCATACAGCGTCATAGGCCTTGGCAAGTCGCCTCGGAGCGTCATTCTCAAGTGTGATCGAAATACACAGCATTCTGTCCACGCCGTGTTCATGAGCCAAGTCCAATACGGCCTGAATTCCGCCTTCACGGTCCGAGACATCAATACAGTCGAGATGGCAATGTGAATCAATCATGAATACTCCTCGAAGCAAATTGTAACAGTGATGCGCAAGTAATTTGAGAATTACACTTCCAGAGGCATAAACGGTATCCCGACACTTATTTTTTTTAAGGATGACTTTGAGCTAGAACACATTGAAGTTATCTATATTAAAGTAAAAGTTTAAGCAGGTTTTGAGTATATGATTTTGCACGGACCGGATATGCAGACAGATGTTTGACTAGTCAAGATAAATGGAAAAAGGGTCACCATTCAAAGAATGCAGCGACAGAAAGTTTATGTAATGACCAGCGCACTACCTTCAGTTCCAATACGTGTGTATCTTGTAATCTAGATCTCTATTATCTCGGAACTCTTGTCCAAATAAATGCCCAAGCGGCAAACAGAGAGCCAAGAGCAAGCCCTGAATTCACAGCAATCCCCGCCTGCGCTTGTGTGCGTACTTCAGCGACTCGCTCTTTGTACTGATACAATAGTCGTACCGTGGGATAGGGTGCGCTTAACGCAGCAGTGATAGGGTCTTGCGAGGATTGTTGAAACTGCGCACGAATTAACTGATCACAAACGCGCTCCATCACGGTCGAGGCTGTCAGCATATCTACTTTTCCGAACGGCTTTAACACGACCTGACTATCTTCTCCAAAACGTATTCGTACCAGCGCATCCAGAACATCACGGGCTAGTCCCACGCGCTCGGGCGCGGTTTGCAATGCCATAGGTTCAGCCAATAGCGCATCCGTAAGTAAAAGGTCCTCACCATTTATACCGAGACTTTGCGCTGTTTTTTCAAGAATCTGTCGTGTTGGGACAGGCACCTTGACCATCCTCAAGCGACTCAAAAGCGTCGGCAATAGTTTCCCGGGAACCGCAGTCTGAAATATAAACACCGTGCCAGAAGGGGGCTCTTCTACCACCTTCAGAAGCGCATTGCTCGCAGCTTGGTTAAGGCAATCGGCCGGCCGTACTATCATCACACGGCGTCCGGCCATCGATGCCGTGGTATAAGCGACCTCGATGGCTTCTCGAACCGCGTCGATTTTGATCATCCCAGCCGCGCCCTCAGGCCCTAAGGCCAAAATGTCAGGATGCGGGTCAGGAATTCGACAAGACACACATTCACCGCAAGGCTCTCCCTTTCTCGGAGCATCGCATAACAATGAATGTGCCAAATGATCAGTCAATGAATCCGCAATAACAGCCGACGTATGCGTCAGGCACCAGGCATGCGGTGGTGATGCCGATTGAAGACTTTCCAGAACCGACTGCCAAGAAGACTTCAACCAGGGCGACATTTGAGCCCCCAACGACTCATGAGGCGGCTTGTCATTTCTTCAGTCAGGAGCTCCACATCGACCGTCGCATCCAGAGTGATCACACGACCGGAATCACGGGTTGCTATCTGCTGATACGTTCTCCGCACTCGCTCGAAGAATTCGATATCCTCAGACTCAATTCGATCAAGATTTCCGCGTCGATGTGCACGTGTAAGCCCTATCTCAACAGGAACATCAAAGAACAACGTCACGTCAGGTACTCGCTCGTCTTGGACCAGTTTTTCCAATGTCTGGATCCAACCACCTGGAAGTCCACGACCACCGCCCTGATACGCATAAGTAGCGTCGGTGAATCGATCACACACGACCCAAAGATCACGCTCAAGTGCTGGTAATATTTTCGTTTCAAGATGCTGCGCTCTTGCAGCAAACATCAGCAAAAGCTCCGTTTTTGCCTGAGGAATCTCGTCAGAACTGTCAAGCAATAACGCCCGAATTTCCTCCGCATAAGGTGTGCCGCCCGGTTCTCTTGTCTCGATATACCGGATTCCGTTAGCGTCCAATAACTGACAGAGCGCCTGTTTCTGCGTACTTTTACCGGCACCCTCTACCCCTTCCAACGTGATGAACTGAGCTTTATGATTCTTCATGGTTTCAACTGATATTTTCGAACATTTTCATTATGTGCCTCGAGTGTTCGGGAAAACACATGTCCTCCGCTACCATCCGCTACAAAGTAGAGTTCACCGGTCATATTGGGGTGCGCGACAGCGACCAACGCCTCTGGCCCTACAATCGCGATGGGTGTTGGTGGTAAGCCATCAATCCAGTAGGTGTTATATGCCGTTTTTTCTCTAAGATTTTTACGCGTCAAATTGCCATCAAAACGATCACCAAGTCCATAAATAACAGTTGGATCAGTCTGCAGACGCATTTGACGTTTCAGCCGCTCGAGAAATACGCCAGCAATACGAGGTCTCTCTTGGGCTAGTGCCGTCTCTTTCTCCACGATAGAAGCGAGAATCAGTAACTCATATGGTGAACTCAAAATGGATCTAACCATGGGATCGGAGCCTTCCCAAGCCTCATTCAAGGCCAATAATAAGCTCTCATGTGCCCGCTTTAGAAGGGCGTCCTTCGACATCTTTTGTTGCCACAGATAGGTTTCAGCAAGAAATACACCCTCATGGGCAGACCAATCAGTGCTGAGGTATCGCCACACTCCCTTAACTAAAGACACTTGGCCTCCAAGTGCCTCGTGATCTGACAAACGATCAAAAAGGTCGCGTGCCGTGATCCCTTCAGGAATCGTCAATCGTTCAACAACCACGTCTCCCTTGTGAATCTTAGCTAATGCTGCCAAAGCTGTCGTTCCGGGCGAAAAGACATACCTGCCATGCTGCACATAAGACAAGTGCGGGTACAAAGAAAACACAATCGCTCGCGCGCGACTCGTTAATTGAGGATTGAGCTTAGCCAGAACCTCACTAGCCGTAGAGCCGACTTGAACGCTCAGAGATTGGACGGCTACTGGTTGGGTCTTTATCGACCCCAACCAGACTCGTCCAAAAATCGCTAGGGCACTGATGCCGATCAGTCCGACCAGTCCAAGCCGGGCAATTAAGAGCATCACACCCGCTTAAAGATCAATGTTCCGTTAGTACCACCAAAGCCAAAACTATTGGACGCGGCAATATCAACGAACGCTTCACGTGCCGTATTTGGCACATAATCCAAACGGCACCCTTCCCCAACTTCATCAAGGTTGATGGTTGGTGGTAGCACCTGATCACGGATTGAAAGAACACTGAAACAGGCCTCGAGTGCACCGGCAGCTCCCAGAGCATGCCCTGTCATTGATTTTGTCGAACTCACTGCGACGTGTGGTGCATGCGCACCCATCAATGCTTCAATGGCTTGTGATTCCGCCACGTCTCCTAGTGGGGTCGATGTCCCATGTGCATTCACATAGCTAACCTCGTCTACCGCCAAGCCTGCGTCTTTCAGGGCGTTAACCATCGCCGAGCGAGCACCACGACCATCCTCAGCGGGTGCCGTCATGTGATGAGCATCATCACTCATGCCGAAACCAACCAGCTCAGCTATGATGTTAGCTCCACGCGCTTTCGCCGACTCATAGTCTTCAAGCACCATGGTCGCTGCTCCATCGGCCAGTACAAAACCGTCCCGATCTTTATCCCAAGGGCGACTTGCCGCTTCAGGGGCGTCATTTCGAGTGGATAAGGCACGTGCCGCGGAAAACCCTGCTATCCCGAGCTGGGTAGACGCTTTTTCAGCGCCACCGGCTATCACAATATCAGCATCTCCGTAGGCGATCATACGCGCACCAAAGCCAATGCAATGCGTCGAAGTCGTACAAGCGGTGGTGATTGCGATGTTAGGGCCCTGAAAGCCATATTTGATCGCCAAATTACCAGCAATCATGTTTATGATCGATCCGGGTACAAAAAACGGGGAGACCCTACGTGGTCCGCGTTGACTCAAAAGCAAGGTCGTATTCTCAATTAGTGTTAACCCACCAATACCGGATCCAATTGAGACGCCGACGCGAGTCGGATCAAAACCAGAGTCCATCAATCCTGACTGCTCTACCGCTTGAATAGCGCTCACCATACCAAACTGGATAAAAGGATCCATTTTACGGGCTTCTTTGCCAGGCATGTACTGCTCAAGATCAAACTCAGGGACTAATCCCGCGAATTTCGTTGGGAAGTCTGTGGTATCAAATTCTGTAATGGCAGATATGCCACTCCGCCCGTCCAGAATCGCCTTCCATGACTCCTCGACGGTTACGCCACAGGGACTTAACATACCCAACCCCGTGATCACCACTCGACGCTTTGACATAGTTCTTCTCTCAATGATCGACACAAAAAAGCCGCGCAGAACGCGGCTTTTCAAAAGTTATACGTCGTTGGCAATCCTAATTAAAGATTTGCTTCGATGTATGCAATTGCTTGCTGAACAGTGGTGATCTTCTCGGCCTCTTCATCAGGGATTTCTGTTTCAAATTCCTCTTCCAAAGCCATCACCAATTCAACCGTGTCTAGTGAATCGGCACCTAAGTCATTTACAAATGAAGATTCGGTGGTGACTTCTTCTTCCTTGACGCCAAGCTGTTCACATACGATTTTCTTGACGCGTTCTTCGATATTACTCATCGTTCAGATTACTCCTAATGATGTTGCTGCCACTGTACGACGTGGCGTCATTATTACTGATGTTCGAAATAATACAAGCATCAGAACATCAGACTTAGGCCATATACATGCCGCCGTTGACGTGTAACGTGGTGCCGGTGACGTAACTTGCCTCTTCGCCTGCGAGGAAAGCAACAGTTCCAGCAACCTCTTCCGCCGAGCCTAAACGGCCCAACGGAATGTGTGACAACAGTGCTTCTCTCTGCGATGTAGGAAGCACTTGTGTCATATCTGTTTCAATAAACCCAGGTGCAACAGCGTTTACTGTAATCGCCCGACTTCCGAATTCTCTTGCCAATGCCCGGGTCATGCCCTCAAGCCCTGCTTTTGCAGCTGCGTAATTCACCTGCCCAGCATTACCCATCGATCCCACAACCGAGCTGATGTTAATGATGCGACCCATACGCGCTTTCGTCATTGGCTTGATGAACGCCGAGACAACTGTGTAGATGGAAGTTAGGTTGGTATCAATAACCACCCGCCAGTCTTCAGGTTTCATCCGAAGCATGAGAGCGTCCTTGGTAATCCCAGCATTGTTGACTATAACCAGAGGGCTTTTATCTGCTTCTGTCAGAGAATTAGCCAGATCCGCTACCACTGCCGCGTCAGTAACGTCCAATACGCGACCTTCACCACCGTGACCGAGACGACCAGAAATCCCCCGAGCTCCGTCTGAAGATGTCGCGGTGCCAACAACATAAAATCCATTAGTAGCCAAGCGATCTGCGATTGCTTGACCAATTCCACGGCTGGCGCCTGTGACAAGTGCAACTGTCATTCGTTGATCTCCTTAACTGCTGTAAAGAACATTTCACGGGTTCCCAATGGAAAGTGGAGCGCGTCTGTCTGTATGCGTCTTGCTAGACCGCAGAGAACGGCACCGGGCCCAAACTCGGCCGCTGTTCGAACCCCCAATCCTCTAAAGCTGCGGACTGTCTGATTCCAACGGACCGGTGAAAATGTTTGCCTAATCAGCTGTGTACGAATCACCGTCACATTTGTTTCAGGCCGAATACTTACGTTTTGAATGACCGGTACTGTCGGCGCTTGGATATCGATCGCATCAAGTTCCATCTTTAATCGGTCTGCGGCCGGTTTCATAAGAGCGCAATGGAATGGAGCACTCACAGGCAAGGACAGCGCACGCTTCGCACCCGCTTCCTTCAGCATTGGTAATGATACTTCGATCGCCTCAGCGTGACCGGCAATCACCAGCTGGCCTGGCGCATTGTAATTGACAGCTTCAATGGTAAGCCCGGAGTCATTGGAAACTTGAGCGCAAACGGCTTCGATTTTGTCATCATCTAACCCTATTACAGCCGCCATAGCACCCGTGCCCTGCGGAACAGCTTCCTGCATGAAGCGACCTCGAGCACGAACAACCCTTACAGCATCGGCAAGTGTTAGACTCCCAGCCGCAGTCAATGCTGTGTACTCACCCAGACTGTGGCCTGCCATGTATGATGCGGCCTGACCATCGGCCTGACTCCAGGCTCGATATAGAGCGACACCCGAAGTTAGCATGAGTGGTTGAGTGATTTCAGTCAGGGATAGTTGTTCAACTGGCCCATTTTGGGCAAGTGCCCAAAGATCATAGCCGAGTGCATCAGAGGCCTCGGAAAACGTTTCTTTAATTTCGGGGACCTCAGCCTCAAAATCAGACAACATCCCTACCGTCTGTGATCCCTGCCCAGGGAACAGGGCTGCAAAAGTCATCGACTTAATCGTCGTCGTCTACAACTTCTTCTTGGCGTGACGTGACGATCTGACGCCCGCGATAGAATCCATCAGGACTCACGTGGTGGCGACGATGAACTTCACCGGTCATCGCATCAGTGGTCAGTGTTGGACCAGATAATGAGTCGTGTGCACGTCGCATACCGCGACGCGAACGTGATTTTTTATTTTGTTGAACGGCCATGATGATCTCCCTTCAGAATCCCTGTTCATTCTTTAACGCAGCGAGCACCGCAAATGGGCTCTTATTTTCGGAAATATCTATGGTTTCCGAATCCGATATCCATTCACTCTTACACGATTCATGTATTGGCATAATCGGTAACAATAAAACCAATTCATCTTCAATTGCCTGCCTGAGGGGGATCTGCCCTTCCTCAACCAGGATAGGATCCAAATCTTTCTCGACGTCCTGCATCTCTGATTCAGAGAAGACAAGACCCCATCGAATCGAACTCTCAAGCACCACCGTTACCGGTTTCAAACACCGCTGGCATGTCATTTGCGCTTCAGCTTGAAGTTCCCCAACTATTAGCTTTGACCCATATGGCTCCCTGAATCCACGCAATGCCACCTTCGCGCCAGATACCAAAGTCGCCATCTCTCCAAACCTCTTGTAATCTTGAGGGTCGAGTGGCCCAGATATCTCTTCCTTCGCATCGATAAAGCGATTTGCGCTCAATTGCTCGGGCAGGGTGTCTGAAATCATAGGCGGAGGAGTTTAGTGATGCTACGCCCCTAAGTCAAAGACTAGCGCACTGAAATTTAACGATGAATCATAAACTGGTCCTGGCGACCGAAAGCCAATACAAGAAAAATATTCTAAAACGACTCCAAATCGACTTCTTGAGCGATGCTCCAGAGATCGACGAGGTCCCGCTTCAAGGCGAGTCAGCCAAGGCGCTCACGGAAAGACTCGCAAGAACCAAAGCTACCGTGGTTGCGTTGAGACATCCCGACAAAATTGTCATCAGTACGGACCAATCAGCGTCTATTTTTGGGGAGATATTAGAGAAGCCCAAGGAAGAGACTAAGGCACTTAAGGTGCTGGAGACACTATCAGGCCAGCAGGTTTCATTTTTCACGACCGTAGGATTCTCGGCCCCCGGCCAGTCTGTCAAAGTACATACTGAGGAAGTAGTTGTCACATTCAGGCAACTTGAGGAGACTGAAATACTGCGGTATGTAGCTCGGGACCGACCATTAGACTGTGCCGGTAGTTTCAAAGTTGAAGGCATTGGGATCGGTTTGTTTAATGCTGTAGAAAGTAGAGATCCCACGGCACTTGAGGGGTTACCCTTAATCAGGCTCTGTCAATGGCTTAGGGACCATGGATTCAAAATTCCTTGACGCCAAAGCCAAGTCAGCGCCCGGCCTACGCCAAATCCAAACTCGCGGCTCAATTGATCCAATATTGGCTCGTCTTTAGTGTAGTAAATACGTTTTTCTGCTCCGATCCACTCACGTGCCACCTCAAGAGGGCCCGCTAAAGAATCGACAAGACCGAGGATAAGCGCCTGCTCGCCGGTCCATACTCGACCATCAAAGATATTTTCGTCACCCGGTGTCAGCCGATCACCGCGACCTTCCTGCACGCGAGCTACAAATTGGCGATGGGTAGCATCCAACAAGCTCTGTAAGTGCGCTCTATCATCTTCTGACTCGGGCAAAAACGGATCAAGCATCGCCTTGTTGTCGCCAGCTGTTATGACTCGACGATCTATTCCAAGTTTTTCCATCAAACCGTGGAAGCCAAAACCCGATGACAGAACACCTATCGATCCGATGATCGATGCGGGTGCCGCGTGAATGGTGTCTGCTGCTGCAGCAATATAATATGCACCACTTGCTCCAATATCGCCAATCACTGCATGCACCGGCTTCGCAGGGTACTGCGCTTTCAGATCCAAAATAGCACGGAACACATATTCTGATTGTACCGGGCTTCCACCCGGCGAATTGATTTCAAGCATCACACCCTTGGAACCCGGTGCCTCAAATGCCGCCTCGAGATTCTGCTGAATATCAAATGCATTCGCAGCCTCGCTAGATGAGATCACACCATCGACCGGAACCACAGCGGTATGCGCTGATGAGCCCAACGCATCCATCGGTAATTCGGACCTATTAACCAAAGTAAGACTCAAACCTATGATATATAGCAGGATAATGCTCTTAAAAAAAATGCCCCACCTTCTAGCGCGCCTTTGCTCGATTGTTGACTGTTCTAACGTCTTTTCAAGAACGAGCCATAACCGGTCTGCATCTTCTTTCATAGGCACACCTTGCTCCGATCTATCCTCTGCCCAAGGATTTTCAGCCACTCACAACCTCTCTTTAATATTTATCTGGATCATACCCGGAATCCAGCAGAAAGCGATGTATTGGGTTTGGGATTGGCGCAACAACCAATACATGGTGACCGGTGTCACCCTGAAAACCAATGGAGCGGCTGTGCAGACACAACCCGTTGATCCCCTTCTCATGCCAATGATGACGCATATCGTCACTCTGGTACTTTAAATCCCCCAGAATAGGGTGCTTATGAAATGCTGTATGTACCCGGATTTGATGCGTCCGCCCGGTCATGGGTATCACTCCGATCAATGTACACCCATCGAGATGTTCTAACACCTGAATATGAGTATGTGAGGACTTTCCACGCTTCGTGACCCGAACAAACCTCTCGCCACCGCGCTCCAGTCTCTCCAGCGGTGCTTGAACATCCGTTAAGTACTGCGGCCATTTTCCGTCGACCAAAGCGATGTATCTTTTTTGTAAAGTTTTATCTAAATCGCGCAATTGTTTATGCAGTCGCCGGAGTGCCGAGGGGCGTCGAGCAACCAACAAACAGCCACTTGTTTCACGATCCAATCGGTGGACCAGCTCCAAAAACTTTTCCTCAGGACGTGCGAGACGGAGTTGTTCAATCAGACCCGTGGATAAGCCAGAACCGCCGTGAACTGCCAGACCGGCTGGCTTATTCAAAACCAGCACCTCTCTATCCTCATAGAGAAGCGCATTCGATAAACTCATCTGGATGTTGCGATGCAGCACCTGCCCTCTCATCGGGGCGAGCTGAACCGGCGGTATCCGAATAACATCTCCAGTTGCAATCCGCGAGTCGGGTTTGCAGCGTCCTTTATTAATCCGAACCTCCCCAGTTCTAATCATCTTATAGATTCTACTCTTTGGGAGGCCCTTGAGCTGACTAGATAGAAAATTATCGAGGCGTTGTCCTTCCTTCAAACCATCCACGGTTACCCATCGGACTTTCTTTTCCACGTACTTTCTCCATGACGCATTGCCGCACGAGGCTCGCGCTGTTATGCTCTCTACTGTTTTGGGTTGAGTCAAGACTCCCCAAAATTAATGAGACCTCCGGTGAAACCGGGGATGAAATACTCCCGCCCGATCTTGGCGGGCCAGCAAAGCTGGGACAAACACATATCAATGTGTCGGCAGGGAAGTCTGCAGTAACAAAGAAATTTTCGGGCTCCCGGTTTGCCGGTCGAGCCCCCTACATTGTGTATTGTCGTCTGACCTATCTTTTTGGTTGGGCCATGGTTGGTGTAACTAACCTTCTGAGATCGTGGCGATTAGACCATTAAGGTTGCCACAGATATGAAACGTATATTAATTAATGCTTTGCAGGCGGAGGAAATCCGCGTCGCCATGGTCGACGGTCAAAAGCTTTATGACCTTGACATAGAATCCTCGGACCGCGAGCAAAAAAAAGGAAATATTTATCGTGCAAAAATATCACGAATTGAACCGAGTCTAGAAGCAGCATTTATTGATTTTGGCAGTGAACGGCACGGCTTTCTGCCACTAAAAGAAATTTCTCCTGAATATTTTTACAATGCCCCAAGCAACAGTGAGCGGGCGAAGATTGAAAAAGTACTGAAAGAAGGCCAGGAACTGATTGTTCAGGTCGAAAAAGAAGAACGTGGTACCAAAGGGGCAGCGCTCACCACATTTATCTCACTCGCTGGTCGCTATCTTGTCTTAATGCCCAATAATCCTGACGCAGGTGGTATCTCACGTCGGATAGAGGGTGAAGATCGCACGGAACTGCGTGACAAACTTGCCAACCTCCAAATAACCCCGGGTGCCGGTATTATTATCCGAACGGCGGGAGTTGGTCGAACTGTCGAAGAATTGCAGTGGGATCTTGATTATCTCGACACGGCTTGGCAGGCGATTCGAAAGGCGGCACTTTCAGGCGTTGCTCCATTTTTGATCTACCAAGAATCGAATGTCATTGTAAGGGCAATTCGTGATTATCTTCGGCAAGACATCGGAGAGGTACTGGTCGATAACGAAGAAGTATTCACCAAAGTTAAAGATCTCGTTCAGCAAGTTATGCCCTCCTATGATAGCAAGGTAAGGTTGTATCAGGATGAAACGCCTCTATTCAATCGTTTCCAAATTGAAGGGCAGATTGAATCTGCCTTTCAACGCGAAGTTCGTCTGCCGTCCGGCGGAGCAATCGTCATTGATCCGACCGAAGCATTAGTTTCGATCGACATAAATTCTGCCCGAGCAACCAAAGGCGGAGATATTGAAGAAACCGCATTACAAACGAATCTGGAAGCTGCGGACGAAATCGCCCGCCAGCTGCGTTTGCGTGATATGGGCGGATTAATCGTCATCGACTTTATCGATATGTCAGCAAACAAAAACCAAAAAGCCGTCGAAAATCAGCTCAAAGAGGCCCTCAAGTCTGATCGGGCTCGTGTACAGATTGGTCGCATATCACGCTTTGGGCTACTAGAAATGAGCCGACAACGACTTCGTCCATCGTTAGGCGAAACAAGCGGCGTTGTGTGTCCTCGTTGTCACGGTCAAGGCAGTATTCGTGATGTTCAGTCCTTAGCGCTTCAGATTCTTCGTCTACTGGAGGATGAGGCCGTCAAAGAACGTACTGGTGAGGTTCGTATTCAGGTCCCCGTGCCAGTAGGAACATTTCTTCTAAACGAAAAACGTCAACAGCTGGAATCCGTCCAAAGACGCCACAACGTGCGTGTGCTAGTTGTTCCAAACCCAAATATGGAGACACCAAAATATGACCTCTTGCGCCTGCGCGACGACGACCCTCAGGTCGCAAATCTAGAACTATCCATAGATATTCAAGCAGCAACCCCTGTTCCAGAACCAGAACTAGTTCGTGCACGGCAGGCCGAAGTGCGTGAACAAGCGCTGGTAACAGATATCAAGCCTAAAACCCCAGCACCAAACAGAAACCCGGAATCTGAAATTACAGACGGCCCCAGCAATGAAAGTATTGGACGTAAAAAACGTCCAGAAAGTTTACGCAGACGCCCGTCTAAACCACAGCAGACGTCCCTCGTAGCTCGGGTGGTAGACTTTATATTTGGAAGCGGGGCCGATGAGGACTCAGAAAGACAACCCAACCACAAAAATAGTATCCGCAGCAAGCGATCCAATGACCGTAAAGACCGTTCTGACTCCACTCAGAACCAGCGCTCAAAAGCTAATCGTGGACCAAAATATCAGGAAACCGAGCGCTCCTTGGAGGGATCTCAAGGTGGTCGTCGTCGTCGCAGACGCCGCAGTAAAAACCGGTCAGACACAGACGAAATCGAAACAACAATCCAAGCCAAGGAAGATCAGCAGATTTCTCGAGAGCGCGAGGCTGAATTGAAAGCACATGAAGAGGATCTAGCACCTCGTCCGAAGCGTCCCGAGCGAAGACAGCGTGGTAAAGAGTCGATCGCAAACCAAGAAGCTAAGTTAGAAGTGCATACAGTGACCTCTGGAGAGACTACGATCGATGACGCACCTGTTCTAAACGAGGGTGTTATTTCAGAGACTGAACACCCTAAGCGCGCGCGTCGTGGGCGCCGCGGATCGCGTCGTGAAAACATGGAAGTCGAGATTCCGGAAAACAATGCAAGAGAAAAAGGAATTGGTCAATCTATTCAGGAGTCGAAAACCGAAGAGCCCTCCCAATCGGGTATTGCTATCGAAGTAACAAATTCGCCGACACAGCAAGAAACATCGTCAGAAGACGAACCAAGACGTACGAGCCGTGGGAGAGGCCGTCCTCGAAAAAATCAAAGTAAAGATGATGTATCGGGCTCAGAAAAAACCAAAACAATAGACAAAGCTGATGAAATACTTGAAGCAAAGTCTAATAGAAATCTATCAGCAGGGAATGAGCAACCTGGCGAGGAGGTAAAGGCGCTAAAGAAGAAGCCGGCACGGAGCAAGAAGGTAAAGGAACAGCATGAAGATACGGTTGACAAGGAAGCGCCTAGTACGGCTGTCATTCCAGTCAGCGATGCGGAACCAAAACCACCTGCACCAGTTATAGAGGAAAACGAGGCTGATAAGCCAAAGCGGGGTCGTGGTCGTGGACGCCGCGGGAGTCCTGAAGCAAATGATGCCCAGCCCACGCCGTCAGTGACTGACCTGAGAGCTCAACTTGTCGAGGACGGTGCTAATGGCAATGCTCCAACGTCTGACGCGCAAAATAGACCAAAGCAACGCGGACGCGGGAGGCCTCGAAAGTCAGTCCCAGATGGAAACTCAGCATCTGATGTAATCGAGAACGAGTAGATTAAGTTCAGTTGAGCTGACCCAGTTGGGTTGGCTCAATAGCAAGGCTTAACCCATAGGTGGCTTTGACTGATGAAAGGATCAGTGCTACCAATGCTCTCAATTCGTCGGCGGTCCCGGTTCCATCATTGGTTATTACGAGCGCCTGACGATCATTTACAGCGAACCCCCCAATTTTTTGCCCTTTTAATCCAAGACGATCTATTAGCCATCCTGCTGCTATTTTTGTGTATTCTCCGCTGCCATAAGTAGGCATTTCGGGAAATTCTTCAAGTAACCGGTCTGCAACCTCAGGGCGAACGACAGGATTTTTAAAAAAAGAACCTACATTCGGCGTAATGTCTGGGTCAGGTAATTTGGATTGACGGATCGAAATTACCACTTTAGCGATATCATGTGGCTTCTCAGCATCCAAACCTTGGCGTTCTAATTCTTCAGAAATCTCGCCGTAGCACACTCTCGGTGTGGCATGTTTCGACAACCTCAAAGTAACCGTTAATACCAAAAATCGATCAGGAATCTCTTTAAACACAGAATGTCGATATCCGAATTTTAGCTCTGGTACCGAGAGCTCAATTATAGACTGCTCCTCAAAATCATAGAGCTTGACTCGATGGCAATGATCTTTGAGCTCGACGCCATAGGCTCCAATATTCTGAATAGGGGCAGCTCCCATCCACCCCGGGATAAGAGCCAAATTCTCAAGACCAAACCAACCTGCATCCAAGGTCTTCATTACCAGTTGATGCCATGGATGCCCAGCGCCTACTTCCAAATAAACATCGTTACCGGACTCTTTGATGTCGTAATATTGAATCTCAGGCCTCAAAACAATGCCATCAAATTCGGGCTCAAGGATGACCAGATTACTTCCACCGCCAACGACTAAGCGTGGAATGGAGCCAAGCTGTTGCATTGATACACAAACATTTTCGATCGAGGTTAACCTGATCAACGACTTCGCCTTGAATGGGAGTTTCAGCGTGGTAAGACCCGCCAGATCAAACACTTAAATCCTCCATTTGGCGACGAATTACTTCCAGATCACTTTCCGTATCAACCCCTGGTGGAATCGATTCAATAGCAACTTCAACTTGTATAACACGATCGTGCTCCAATGCACGCAGCTGCTCAAGGCGCTCAAATTGCTCGAGCGGCGTCGGATTCCAAGATGCAAAGTCACGAAGAAAACTAGCTCGGTATGCATAAAGACCTATGTGTCGATAATAAACTTTGCAATCTGGTGAGGAATTCATTGGAATCCTTGCACGTGAAAAATATAAGGCTCGACCCGACTGGCTCTTAACCACCTTGACTTGATTCGGGTCCTCGATATCTGAGGCTTGATGAATCGGTTCGCACAAAGTGGCAATCGACGCTTTAGGGTGCTTCCCTAGAATTTCGACAACCTGCTGAATCACACGCGAGGGTATAAGTGGCTCATCACCCTGTACATTCACCACAACTGTGTCTGCAGAAAGCGCTAAAACATCAGCTACCTCCGCCAACCGATCCGTTCCAGTCGCATGATCACCTCGTGTCATCAAGCACTCTCCACCAAAACTAGTAACGGCATCAGCGATCCGTTGATCATCTGTCGCTACCAATACTCGAGTTGCTTTAGATTCTGAAGCGCGAGCATAGACGTGCTGAATCATCGGTTGTCCCGCAATATCAAGCAATGGTTTACCTCGAAGGCGCTTTGATCCAAAACGAGCGGGGATCACCGCCACGAAGTTCATTATCGATCAGTCCGCTCATCGTTAGTCAGGGTCCTGGCCTCGTCGGCGAGCATGACCGGAATATCGTCTCGAATAGGAAACGCCAAACCATCAGCACGACACCAGATTTCTTGATCATCTTCGCGAATCTCAACTTTACCCTTACACAAAGGACACACCAATAAATCTTTCAGTTGAGGTGCCAAACTCATAACCTAATACTCCAGTCATTCAAACTATCAATTAACCATGTCTCGAACTCAGGTTGCAGACTCTCCAGTGCAACAATCCAAAACGGTTCTTTCAGTAAGTGTACCAATTTCACCGCATCTTTCTCAGTTGTGATCACATTGGAGAGTTCAGCTGTATCTGCTGCAGAAAATACATAATGGTCTGGAAAGGTATGTTCTTTGATCATGAGCCCGGCCTGCTGGAGCCCCTCGAAAAAACGACGAGGTGATGCGATTCCCGCGACAGCGTCAAAATTTCCATGATCTTTAAGATGATCCAGCGATCGATGGATTTCAGGTTTATCAGATCGATATACATAAGCCATCTGAGCAACCGAGCCAAAGATAGGTGTTTTCGTTTCAATACCCATTTCGATTAACATTTCTTTTGGATAGTCAGTACCACGTACCACTATCGCATCCATTTGATGTACCGCAGATATTGGCTCTCGCAATGGACCAAATGGTATCTCAAGTCCATTGCCTATCCCTTGCTCTTTATTAAATACACAGACTGAAAAATCTCGCCACATCCCAGTATTTTGAAGCCCGTCATCAGACAAAATGACAGTGACCGGATAATGAAAACAAAGGCGCTCAATTGCCTGCGCCCTATCACGGCACACAATAACTGGACAACCCGTCCGTTTCTTCAACATCAGAGGCTCATCTCCAACTTGTTTTGGTAAACTTTGTTCAGTCACTTCGATCGGCAAAGACTTCACCCTGCCACCAAAGCCGCGGCTGACAATTCCGGGTGTAAAACCCGCTTCTTGCAATTTCAAAGCAAGACTCGCGACCAGTGGCGTCTTACCTGCACCACCTAAAACAATATTACCGATACAAACGACAGGAATCTGACTGGATACACGCGGTGCTTCCACTATTTTAAGGCGCTTCTTATTCATCCAAAAGACAATAAGTGGGCGCAATATTTGACCAAGAAATGTTGCCGGTTTAGACCAATAGGAAGGCCAACGACAAAACCCTTTAAAACCGTCTAAGCCAAATTTCATGCACTAATTCCTTTTATTGGTGTGCAGAATATTCGCGAATTGAGTATCCTCCGCGCTACTTGAAAGGAAAAGGATTAACCGTGTCCGTTGAAGGTTGGGGCAAAGCACCACCACCCACGCCGCTTACCTTGTGGCAGTTAATCAAAGCTACTCTCGATTTATGGCTTATTGATCATGGCTTTCTGAGATGTCTATATTCCAATCGTTTCCTACTACCAGGGCCTTTATATCGAAGTAATCAACCAAGTGTCTCACAAATTCATCGTTACAAACGAGATTTAGGACTGAAGACGATCATAAATCTCCGTGGGTACAACCCCACACAGGGGCGATACCAACTTGAAGCCAAAGCCTGTGAAGAGGCTGGAATTACGTTAATCAATACACGCGTCCACTCCCGAGGGCTGCCAACAGCCAAGCAAATCACTATGCTGAAACGATTAATCGAGGACTTTGAGACCCCAGCATTAGCCCACTGCAAGTCAGGTGCCGACCGCGCAGGGATGTTTGCAGTTTTGTATTGCCACTTTCGCCTTGGCCAACCAATTGAAGAGGCTAAAGCTCAGCTACACTGGACTTATGGCCACTTTAAAAGCGCAAAAACAGGAATTCTTGATCACTTCTTCGAGTCATATTTAAGATACCGTGATCGGTGTACGAAATTGAGTAGCGGCGCCACAGAACCCACCTTTCTTGACTGGGTAAACTCTGAATACGATCGAGATACTATGGAACGAGAATTTAAACCACGAGGATTCGCTAACTTCTGGGTGGATTGGGTCTTGAGACGGGAATGAAACGCGATATGCGGACCTACAGCCGCCTAATCAGAGAAGCTATACCATACTGGAAGATTGCGGTCTTGGCGATGTTGTCGATGACAGCGACAGCTGCGATGGAGCCCCTCCTTCCTGCCCTAATGGCGCCCTTAATTGACGAATCCTTGATTGATAAAGACCCGAGTTCATTGATCCAGATTCCATTACTTATCGTTGCGGTTTTTGTCTTGAAAGGAATCGCGGAATATGTGGCATCCGTTTCCAGCCAGTACGTAGCCCACCGTACTGTGGCGGATATCCGATCCGAAGTATTTGCGGTGCAACTTGACCTACCAATGATAGATCACGATACCGAGGAAGGTGGTCGATTGCTATCTAGGATCACCTATGATG
Source organism: uncultured Gammaproteobacteria bacterium (assembly GCA_913042205.1). GTDB lineage: Bacteria > Pseudomonadota > Gammaproteobacteria > Pseudomonadales > Litorivicinaceae > HIMB30. The sequence goes on along the minus strand of CAJWIY010000010.1, from coordinate 4,061 downwards.
TTACACAGGTCGGGGAGGCCGTGTCGACTGCATGGATGATTATCATCAAGGATACCTTGATGATCCTTGGACTCCTCGGATTTTTAATTTATACCTCATGGCAAATGTCGCTAGCACTACTGATTTCAGCCCCAGTCGTCTCATTTGTCGTGAAGAAAGCCAGTGCGAAAATGCGTCGTTCAAACCAAGACTTACAGACATGGACTGGTCGCCTCACCGGGCTAATCGAAGAGTCATTATTGGCCGTGAAAGACATAAAAATTTTTGGTGGACACGACAACCAACAAGCACAATTCGATCGCATAAATAAAAGACTGCGGCATGAACAGATGCGAGTAATCAAGATTCAATCGCTCAATGTCCCGCTAGTGCAAATATTGGCCGCAATCACCATCGGTATCGTCATCTTAGTCGGCACCCAAATGAGTGCCCGAGATCTATTAAGCCCCGGTGAATTTGTCGCCTATATCACCGCCATGGGAATGATTTTTGATCCCGTCCGTCGACTTACTGGTGTAAATGCGACGATCCAGCGTGGACTTGCCGCTGCTGAATCAATTTATGAGGTCTTTGACCGGGCACTCGATGACCAGCGCGGTCAGTCAAAAACATACTCGGCACTGCCAACTGCCACGCTCTCTATCAAAAACGTCACGTTCACCTATCCGGGTGGGGAAGACCCTGCTCTGAACACGGTCTCGCTAAAAGTCGAGCCCGGGGAGAGTGTCGGGTTAGTTGGGCCTTCTGGATCCGGTAAATCATCATTGATTGCAATAATTGCAGGATTTCTCGATCCAGATACTGGTGAAATAAAAATTAATAATGAATCCTTAAAGCAGTGGACTCTCGCCAAACGGCGCAGGCAAATTTCATTGGTGGGACAGCAAGTAAATCTATTTGACGCGACAGTCGCGGAGAATATTCGATTTGGATGGCCCGATGCTACAGATGACGAAGTAAGAGAGGCGGCCGATCAGGCAAATGCACTCAAGTTTATCGAATCTCTACCAGATGGCTTTGATACGCAAATTGGGTCTTTCGGTAACAGGATATCGGGAGGCCAAAGACAACGGATCGCAATCGCCCGGGCCTTTATAAAAGACTCCCCGATACTTTTACTCGATGAACCGACAAGTGCGCTTGATCACAAAAGTCGCGAAGATGTCTTAAAGGGCCTAGAAAATCTAAAAACAAACCGAAGTACACTGATAATTAGCCATCAACCGGAGACGCTATTATCCGTCGATCGCACGATTCAATTGGTAGCTGGAGTAATTCAGGACTAACCAAATTTTGGGAGAGGTCGCAATGGATTGGCGGCTATTAATAAGATTTCCATTAAACCTTTGATAAAGGCGTTGAAAAAAAGACCAATCAATGTATAACACCGCTCGAGATCTCTGAGTTTTCCAGCATGCCGAAAAAATTAGTTTCAAAAATAGTGCCTTCCGCTCAAAGACTCCAACACATGCGTGGCTGGGGGTTCTTGGGAGAAAAGCTTTTCGCTCATGATCTCTGGTACTTCAATCGTAAAACAGTTAGCTACGCTTTCCTCAACGGGATTTTCTGGGCATGCATGCCCATTCCGTTCCAAATGGTCGGCGCGGCAATTACTGCTCTTGTCCTTAGATGCAACGTTCCCGTTTCTGTAGGTCTATGTTGGTTAACAAATCCTATTACCATGCCTCCTTACTTCGTGATTGCATATACGGTAGGAGCATGGATTCTTAACTCCAAATCTCTTTCGTTGCCCGACAACATCACGCATGCATGGATACAAGAACAGCTAGCCTTGATTTGGTTCCCGTTGCTCACTGGCTCAATTCTGCTTGGCGTCTCTATGGGATTATTAGGCCTTATTAGCCTGCGCCTATGGTGGAGATGGAGAGTCAATAACGAATGGAAAAGACGTCGTCGATTCTCTCGTTTTATCAGGCGTTCCGGAGCTGACCATGATGCAATTCAAACTGTTGGTCGGTCTGAGCAGCGACTCGACGATCATGAGTCACAATAACCAAACTTGTTCCGGTTTTCTCAGACAACTCGACGAGCATCGCAAGTACTTGATCAGCCGTTGTTTCATCTAGATTCCCGGTCGGTTCATCCATCAATAAAACCTTTGGCTCGGCCGCAAGTGCGCGCGCAATTGCAACCCGCTGTCTTTCCCCGCCGGATAGTTCCCCCGGCCTGTGCGCGCAGCGATGTTCCAGTCCGACCTGTTGAAGCAAAGTATATGCGGTGGTTTCTGACATCGATGGTGTTTTACCGGCAAGCATTGCTGGCAACATTACATTTTCTAGTGCTGAAAATTCGGGCAACAAGTGATGAAACTGATACACAACACCAATTGTTTTCCGCCGCAGTGCAACGCGCTTCGAATCAGTCAGGTTTGTAACATCAGTTCCCTGCCAAAATACTGCGCCCTGCACCGGTAGAAGGATCCCGGCCAAGATATTCATCAATGTACTTTTTCCGGATCCACTTCGACCGGTTAGCGCTAAACGCTGCCCGGTATCGATCGAGAAATCAACATCATCAAGAACAGATACCACCGAGTCATCTGCCCCGTAGGCAAACGTAACATTGCTCAGTCTCAACAACGAATCAGCGCTCATGATTCAAAACCTCAGCAGGGATGATCCGACTCGCTTTCAATGCCGGGTACAAAGTTGCGAGGACCGATAATCCGATACTCAGCATTGTCACAAGGCCAACATCTGACCATCGAAGCTCCGATGGCAGATCAGAAATAAAGTACGCACTTGGGTTAAACAGATAAAAACCAAAAACGGACTCGAGGAATGCAAGTATCTCGGTGATCGACAGTGCCAGTGGAATACCCAGAATAATGCCAAAAATAGTGCCAGCAAGGCCCACGAGTGTTCCTTGGACGATAAATACCCCCATGACTCCTGAGGGCGATAACCCAATCGTTTTCAGAATTGCAATATCGGCGCGCTTGTCAGTGACTACCATGATCAGCGTCGAAACAATATTAAAGGCAGCCACCGCAATAATCAGCGTCAGTAACAACGCGATCATGGTTTTCTCCAATTGAATAGCCTCGAACAAGTTCCCTTGGGTCCGTGTCCAGTCTTGGTAACGAATAGGTAGACCCAGTGACGTACTCACCTCTTGCGCAATCTGGCGAGTCAATAGAGGCGCGTCAAACAAGTTCTCAAACTGCAACCGAAGAGCAGAAACGCCGTCACCGAGCTTGAATAATCTTGAAGCATCAGAAACCTCAACGAACGCCAATTGGTTATCCAGTTGTGCGCCTACTTCAAAAATACCAGCAACTTCGAGCCGCCTCAGTCGTGGTGTGACACCAGCAAGACTGAGGGTTGCCTCGGGAATCAGGAGCGTCACCTGATCACCAGGAATCACCCCAAGATTTGCTGCCACCCCAGATCCTAAAATAGTTGAAAATCGACGCTGATTCAGATCGACAAAATTTCCCTGAGTCATGAAACCGGGGAGGATCGAGACCTGAGATTCCTGTTCTGGATTAACGCCCAGGACAGCAACAGACGCCGTCCGACCATTAGCAACCAGAAGTCCTTCCCCCTTATTTAACGGTGCAACACCAATAATCGATGGATTGATCAACAGTTGCTCGGCAATGGGCGCAAGGTCAGTCCTTGCGCTACCAAACTCAAGCACTGCATGTGGAACTGTGCCAAGGATTCGTGTGCGTAATTCCCGATCGAATCCATTCAGGACCGAAAGCACCAAAATGAGGACCGCAACGCCCAAAGTTAACCCTGCCATTGAGACGGCTGAGATAAACGAAATAAAATGATTTCGTCGCTTTGCGCGGGTGTACCGAAGACCGATACAAACAGATAACGGTTTGAACATACCGCAAGTGTAACTGGCTTCATGCTACAGTTTCTAAAACTTTAAAGGATTTTTCATGAATGCTCTGATTTTGGCCGTTGCCGCTCTTCTTTTCAGCCGCCTCGTTGCATCTGATCGTATTGAGCCATATCGCCTCCAAGTGGTCAGCACGATTGAAAAAGCCACTGACGCATTACCCAATACCTTACGACTCCCGATCA
>CAJWIY010000009.1 GCA_913042205.1 uncultured Gammaproteobacteria bacterium | reverse complement strand
AGCGTCCATTCGCGAGAATTACAGGGACAGCTCCCTGATAACAGGCTGCGACTAAGTTCGGCCAAAGCTCTGTCTCAATGACGACCAAAGCTTTAGGGCGGAGTTTGGCCAGCCAACGAGACCAAACCCACGGGAAGTCCCAAGGAAACACATGGCTCGCGAATTCACTCCGAGCCAAGAGGCGGAGTCCAACGGGCGTAGTGGCTGTCATAAAGATGTGCAGTGACGAATCATGTTTAACAAGCGCTCGGGCAAGCTCCAAAGCAACTTTGGCCTCGCCAAGACTGCACGCGTGAATCCAGAGACAGGCATCCACCTGATCAGGAATATTAATCCCGAGTCTGCGCCCCACCATCGGATCGCAATTCTCTCGACCATACTTACGAACCACATGTGCGATTAAAAGTGGCGCGCAAAGTAGCAAGAGCAGTGAATACAGATGTCGTCCCATAGGTGAAGATGCTAGCATGCCTGCATGAAGATCGTTGTCGGCGGAGGGATTTCAGGTCTCTGGTTAGCAGCTGAACTGAAAGCTCGCAATATCCCATGCTGTGTTATCGAGAAAAATGCACTTGGCCAAGGCCAGACTCTTGCAAGTCAGGGGATGATTCACGGTGGAACCAAGTATGCACTCGATGGGCGGCTATCCAAAGCAGCAAACGAAATTGGTGCAATGCCCTCGCGCTGGAAACAAGCGCTGAAAGGCAACGGCAGAGTAGATCTCAGGGCTGTTCAATTAGAACGGGAGGATCAGTTATTGTGGTCTGTCGGGTCGGTCGCCACCAATCTGATGGGGTTCTTCGCAAGCAAGGCCATGCGCGCACGCATGGAACGTATTGACCCTCGAACCGAAGCCGCATTTAACTATCCTAGATTCAAAGGCCATCTTTACCGTCTTTCAGAACCCGTTTTAAGGCTGGATACGCTCATCGAGGCCTTCGCAGAACTATTGGACGGCCAGCTCTTTCATGCAGAGGTCACAGGCTTTTTAACACGAAACGGCCATGTTTGTGGCGTTGAAACTTCAGCTGGCCAGATGCACGGTGACGTCATCATGACGGCAGGCGAAGGCACTGAGCCTCTCCTATCAACCCTTAATGGACAACGTCCACAGATGCAGCTTCGCCCTCTAGCGATGAGTGTCTGTAAGCTCGTCCGGCCCATCCCAAGAGTATTTGGCCACCAATTTGGTGGCGGCAGTAAGCCCAAACTTTCAATCTCAACACATGAATTTGGAGGGGCTCAATATCTCTATCTGGGCGGTCAACTCGCTGAGGACGGTGTGAACCTAGACGATGACCACCTGCGTCATCGAGCCGTATGCGCGGTATCAGAAGCTCTCCGTTGGCTTGAACCAACTATTGAAACAACACGTATCTTTCGCGTAAACCGAGCAGAACCGAGTACTAATGCGGGAAATCGACCTGACACCGCCTTCGTCACCAAGTGCAACAACTTGATTGTGGCCTGGCCAACTAAACTTGCGCTCGCACCTGCTCTCGCAGACCAAATCCTGCCGATGCTAGAAATAAACCCCGGTAGTTCTAGGCAACCTCAATGGCCGGTCGCACCGCAAGGAACTTACCCATGGGTATGATTCGACGTCAATTGGGTCGAACTGGCCTTGAACTAAGTCCCATTGGTTTAGGTACAGTCAAAATCGGACGAAATACTGACCTCAAATATCCGTCAGGATTTGAGTTACCTACCGACCGAGAAGTTATTGAACTTCTGAGGCTAGCATCGCAACTAGGTATCAATTGTCTCGATACAGCGCCAGCGTATGGCAAAGCAGAAAAACGGCTCGGTGCACTATTGCCAGAGGTGCCTAATGATTTTCATATTATTACAAAGGTCGGTGAAGCCTACGATAAGGAAACTGGTAGTCACTACGATTTCTCTGAAAAAGCTATAATGAAAAGTCTGGAGCGAAGTCTCAGGCGCCTGAATCGCAATCGCCTCGATGTGGTATTGCTACACTCAGATGGCCAAGATATCGAACACCTAACGCTTGGTGCTCTGAGAACCCTAATCAAAGCTCGAGAGCAGGGGCTGGTCCACGCTGTTGGGTTATCTGGCAAAACAGTTGAAGGAGGACGATTAGCCCTTAGTCAAGGCGCAGACTGTTTGATGATAACGCTCAACCCTGAGCAGTCAGACGAAAAACCCTTGATTGACGAAGCCAAAAATAACGGAGCGGGGTTACTAGTTAAAAAAGCTCTGGGAAGCGGGCATCTTACAGCGTCAATCCCTTCGATTTTTAAAGATCTTTTCGCGCACCCTAGTATCACTTCCGCTATCATTGGCACCATCAGCCCTGTGCATTTGCGCAATAACTGTCTTGCACTCCCAACAGAGATCCAACAATGAGTCTAGAGACGATCAAAGCTACTTTTCAGGCGAGCATTGACACCAAACAAGCCCTCATCGACGACACCACAAGCCTGGCAATACTACTCGAAGTTGCAAAAGTGGCTTCATCAACGATTAAAGCCAATAAAAAGATCATGCTCTGCGGTAATGGTGGATCTGCAGCCGATAGTCAGCACATTGCCGCTGAGTTTATTGGTCGTTTTGAAAAGGAACGTAAATCAATTGCAGCAATTGCGCTCACCACAGACACATCGGCACTCACAGCAATTGGAAATGATTATGGCTATGAGGAAGTCTTTTCACGCCAAGTCGAAGGTCTCGGGCAGTCTGGTGACCTACTAATTGGAATCTCAACCAGCGGTAATTCGAAAAACGTAGTCAAAGCGTTGGAGGTCGCAAAAAAAAAGGGTATCCGTACTGTTGCTCTGGTCGGTGATAAGCCGAATGGCGTAATACAAACGATCGCTGATTACGTTTTGGTCGCACCATCTGAGAATACCGCCCGCATTCAAGAATGCCACATCTTGATGATGCACACTATCTGTCAGCTGGTTGAATCTGAGTCTGTTTGACGAATTTTTGCAATCAGGTGGCTGGTCGATAAGGCGCCCACCTCACCTAACACCTTCACCTTTCCCCCGTACCCCAGAACACGCTCATAACCGACCACTTCCTCAATAGACTTATAGTCACCTCCTTTCACAAGAACGTCGGGCCGTACAATATCGATCAATGGGATTGGTGTGTCGTTTTCAAATGCAATGACGGCATCAACCGCCTCAAGCCCAGCGAGGACCTGAAGACGTCTCTCTACTGTATTCACTGGGCGATCAGCACCTTTTAGTCGAGCAACTGAAGCATCTGAATTGACCGCAACAATCAAAAAATCGCCAAGTGACGCTGCCTCTCTCAGATAAGCTACATGGCCTGCATGTAAGATATCGAAACAACCGTTAGTCATCACAATTTTTTCCCCCCGAGCCCGATATTTTTCCGCCCATGCGGTCAAATCCTCCGCCGAATGAAAAATGCTATTATCGATAGATAATGCGCTCTCAAGCTCACGACCACTAACCGTTGCAGTGCCCGACTTCGATACAACGATTCCGGCAGCCTGATTGGCCAGTTCAGCTGACGAAGCCAGACTGATTCCAGCACCAAGACCGGCAGCTAAAGCCGCAATGACGGTATCGCCAGCGCCTGTAACATCAGCAACCTCACGCGCCATTGTTGCAAATTGATGTGCGGAGCCATCCCGCAGTATTAACGTCATTCCTTGCTCAGAGCGAGTGACCAATATTGCCTCAATATCTAGCCTTTTGATCAGCGTTAGTCCTTTATCAATCAGGTCTTGTTCGTTTTTCCATGACCCACAAACGGCCTCAAATTCTGCGCGGTTAGGCGTCAACAACGTAGCTCCGCAATACTTCTCGAAATCGGTTCCCTTTGGATCTACAATCACCGGTATCTTGGAAGCACGCGCCTTTTGGATCAGTGAGTGAGGCTCAAGACTACCCTTGGCATAATCGCTCAAAACAATTGAGGTTATTCCACCAAGCGATACTGAATCAGCTAACGCTTTAGCACTTGATACGTCAAAAGGAGTTTCAAAATCGAGGCGAATCATCTGATGGGCTTGGCTTATTACACGCAATTTAGTGATGGTTCGTTGTTCAACACGGATGAATAACGGATTCACATTGTGATTCTGAAGCGTTTGCTCCAAAAGATCCGCATCGCTATCGTTGCCCACTATTCCTGCGCAAACAGCCTCTGCGCCAAGCGATGACACATTCAGCGCAACATTGGCAGCACCGCCCGGTCGAACCTCATCGTGCGTCACGCGCACGACTGGAACAGGAGCTTCTGGAGAGATCCGTCCCGCATCACCGTGCCAGTACCGATCCAACATGACATCGCCGACGACCATGACTCGCGATGCGGAAAACATATGTGACACAGAAGATCTCTCTAATGATTCGAAGCTTGTTATAGTACCCAGCTTCATCAACGAACCCAACCGGATTACACATGGGCTTTTCATTCGTTCCGCTGGGAGTTGGCCTTATAAGGCTACTGGCTGCGATGCCGCCAGCACTTGGAGTAGCTACGGGGCGCCTTCTGGGAACCCTGCTGTTCTATACCGCAAGGGGCCGCAGACTGGTGTGTGAGAGGAATATCTCTGTCAGCTTTCCGGAGTTAACCCCGAGCGAACAGAAAAAACTGGTCAAAGAGTGCTTCATCCAAAACGGAGTTGGATTGACTGAAACTGCCTGGTCTTGGCACCGTCCGATCGGTTTTATCGACGATAAAGTGGTCGTTTCTGGCCAAGAACTCGTTCATGCCGCAAGAGAGAACCAAGCCGGTATCTTATTGTTATGTCCTCACTACAGTATGCTAGATTTAGTCGCTCCACTTTTGCATGCTGTTGCTGGACGTTTTGTGATCAGCTACCGCCCAAATGACAACCCGACTTTTGATCAGACGGTTCGTAGTGGGCGAACCCGTTATGCCGAACTGGTCGATGTTCGAGCATTACGCGAGATAGTAAAACGCTTGAAACAAGGTGACATCGTCTGGTTCGGGCCCGATCAAGATATGGGGCCAAGGGGTTCCGTCTTCGCACCCTTTTTTGGTCGTTCAGCATGCACCGTAACGACCCCATCGCGGTTAGCGAGGATTTCCGGAGCCGTCAGTATTTTTTTAGATTTACACCGAGATATTAAGGGCGTTTACCACCTCTCTTTTGTCGCAATGCCCGACAATTACCCCTGTAATGACGAAGTTGAAAATGCGTGTCAACTAAACCAATGCATTGAAAAGGCCCTTAGAAAGCACCCATCACAATACATGTGGATGCACAAACGGTTTAAAACCAATCCAGATCTTACGAAGCAGACGCTTTACCAGTCTGACTAATCCATTCCATGACCGCAGCAGCATTGATATCAGCCATCTCGCCTGTTGGGCTCTTCAAAATTTGCGACCTCTCGCCGACTGGTCCAACTAGACGAGGCTTTGTCGGGCCGTACAATGCAAGCATTTCTTTGCCAAGAGCATCAGCCACGTGAGCGAGCCCAGTATCAACAGACACTACCGCTCGCGACCCCGAGATTTCAAATGCGACATCATCCAAAGAGGCTCGATTCAGTATGCGCACCGGCAAACCATTGGTCATGTCTGAAACGAGTTCATAATCTATCTCGCTCCCGACTGGTAAGACAATCTCAGAAAATTGGGGAATGGCGTCCTCAATCACCGCTCTCCATCTGTCACTGGTCCAGCACTTTGACTGCCGACTGGCCCGTGTAACGAGTACTAATCGATCGGCTAGTTTCTGCGGTCGACCTAAATTAATCGATGCGTCTGGTTCTGTATCCGGTACAGGATATCCGAGTGATTTTGCAAACAATTCGCGTGTCCGTGATATGGCATGTTGTAAGCGGGCAACACGATGTTTCACGTCATAAACAGTCGCAGCCATGCCTTCCTTTGCTGATCGTCGATCAAACCCATGCTTTGGGCCATCAGTGAATCGAGTGATTAAAAATGCGCTTTTCAATAATCCCTGAGCATCAATCACCACGTCATATCGTTCTGCACCGAGGACTTGCTTAAATGCCGCGAGGTCACGGGAAAACAAAAGACGATGCAACTGCCCTTTCCAGCGTCTCAGAGGAATCGCCAAGACATAACCGACCGATGGATGCCAACGAGGAATATCCGAAAAAGCAGGCTCACAAACCCAATCAAATCTTATGTCGCCATATGCGTTAGTTGCATCCGTTAACGCTGGCAGGGTGTGTACGAGATCACCCATGGATGATGTTTTAACAACTAATACACGCATCACCTGATCCGCTTAATCTGTCGAGATAAGGCCTCAAATACTTGGCCCACCGATAGTTCAGACAGGCACGCTTGATGCTGAAGCGGACATTCCCGCTGAAAGCAAGGATGGCATGGCACGGGATGCGTCAGCGTGATTGCTTTCTTGCTAAGCGGCGGGGTGTGGTCAGGTGAGGATGGACCGAACAAAGCGACCAATGGCCTACCGGTGGCAGCAGCGACGTGCATAAGACCCGAATCGTGAGTCACAACAACCTTAGCCAAACCAATCACATCAATTGCGTCGGGTATGGTTGTGTCGCCTGCCAAGTTGACTACCTCACCGCTTTTTGAAGCTGGCACTTGATCCAGTAACGCTTCTGCGTCTCCTGCATCGTTTGGTGAGCCCAACAAAACAACCTGATATCCAGCGTCAATTAGACGTATCGTCAGACTACCAAACTGTTCAAGGGGCCATTGCTTAGCGGGGCCAAATTCGGCCCCTGGACACAAGGCTACGAGACGACTTGCGTCCAAACCATACCGAGAAACCAAGAGCGCCTGAGAAGCCTCATCCACGGCAAGACGCGGGTAGGGTGGTGCTTCTGGCAACTGATTGGCTGACAATGCGAGATTTGCAGGAAACCCCAACGCCATGTATCGGTCTATCATCCGAGGGAAGCGCGACTCACGCAGAATTCGAAAATCGGTTAATAGCTTGTATCGGTATTCACCACGCCAACCGATACGTCTTGGAATACCTGCCATGGCTGGGATCAGGGCAGATTTTAAGGAATTAGGGAGGATGAACGCACGATGATAGCGCGAGAACTTCAAACGCTTGGCGAAAGACCAACGCTCTTTTAGCCTGAGCTCCCCATGATCAAACGGAAGTTCAATCAACTGATCAATTTCGGGCATCCGCCTCGCAACGTCCAAACTCCAGCTAGGAGCCAGCATATGGATTGGATCATCTGGACGTTTTGACTTTAGGAATGCAATCAGCCCATGCGCCATAATCATGTCGCCGACCCAGTTTGGGCCAACCACTAGGGTTGGCATCTATCACCCCTTAACGAGTGTGACCCACTCGCTAAATTTTCCATTCCGTCCATGAACCACATCGAAGTAATCTGACTGCAGCACTTCGGTAATAGGTCCGCGAGAGCCAGATCCGATTGGGCGCGAATCAAGTTCACGAATCGGTGTAACTTCCGCTGCGGTTCCAGTGAAGAATGCCTCATCTGCGATCAAGACTTCATCGCGGGTAATCCGCTTCTCCACGACAGCAATATCGTGCTCTTTCGCAAGGGCAAAAATAGTTTTCCGCGTGATACCGTCCAAGCAATTCGTCAATTCTGGGGTATAAATGACACCGTCACGAACGATGAACATGTTTTCGCCAGATCCCTCTGCAACGTAGCCTTCTGGGTCGAGAAGAAGTGCTTCATCGGCGCCACCGGTCAGGGCCTCCTGAAGAGCCAGCATCGAATTCATGTAGTTACCATTCGCTTTCGCCTTGGTCATTGTGATATTCACATGGTGCCGGGTGTAACTCGAAGTGCGGACTTTGATGCCACGCCTCATGTTCTCCTCCCCCATATAGGAACCCCAAGCCCATGCTGCAACGATCACTCGCGTTTTCAAAGCATCCGCGCGAAGACCCATGCCCTCAGATCCATAAAAAACCATTGGCCTCAAATATGCGTGATCTAAATCGTTAGAGGAAACAGCGGCCTTTTGTGCTTCATCGATTTCTTCCATCGAGAATGGGATGTTCATCCCGAGGATCTTAGCGGAATCAAACAAGCGTCGTGTGTGATCATGCAACCTAAAAATCGCTGCACCATCGGCAGTCTGATAGGCGCGAACACCCTCAAAACATCCAAGCCCGTAGTGCAAGGTGTGCGTAAGAACATGTGTCTGGCAATCACGCCACGGTCTCAGTTCACCATCGAACCAAATCAAACCATCTCTATCAGCAAAGTTCGGCTGCATTTCCTATTTCCAATTAATCTAATTAGACATCCAGTGGGCCCAAATAGCCTCTACCTGACATCGTTCGCTTTCAATCATATCAACGCTCACTCGACCTTTTCGACCAGCCAGAATTGCCTCATGAATCAGCGCTCTGTAACGGACATAGGACCTTTTAAGCACATCTGCATCCCTTATTGAAATACATCCAGACTGAGAAAGTCCATCGAGCTGTCGAATATTATCGGTATATGCCGCAAGCTCTGGATGCGCTTCTGCATGCGCCAGAACTTGGTATTGCACCATAAATTCGATATCAACGATACCTCCTCGGTCATGCTTTAGATCAAAACCGGTCTTGTTGACACCGGCATCAAAGTGGCTATGCATTTTCTCACGCATGTCGACGACATTGCGTAGTAATCTATCAAGCATTCTCGGTTGACGGAGAATCTCCGTCCTAAGCATCTCTAATTTGTTACCAAGCAACGCATCTCCAGCGACAGGCCTTGCCCGAACAAATGCTTGTAATTCCCATGTCCACGCCGATTCGTCCAAATATTTCTTCAGCGCATCGATGCCAACAACCATCAAACCTGAACGTCCCGAGGGCCGTAATCGTGTATCGATATCGTATAGCCGACCAAATCGTGTATTGGTCTCAAGCAACGCAATCACTCGACGTACGACCCTATTTACGAACAAACCACCCTCGACTGGCATCGCGCCGTCTGTTAGCTGATCAGGGTCTATACCATGCACAAAAACCAAATCCAGATCTGACTCATAACTCATCTCGAGGCCGCCAAGTTTCCCATATCCGAGTATCGATAACCCCAGAGCATCCTCACGATTGTCTCCAATGCGGACAGGTTGTCCGTGCTTGGTTGCCATTTCGCTATACGCATAACGCAAAACTTCGCTAACGACCGCTTCTGCGATCCAGGTTAGTTGATCGGAAACTTGCATCAGGGGGATTTCGGCTCGTATCTCAAACACGGCCACTCGGAACGCGAGGCCCCTAGCAAACTGCACCATAACCTCTGTCAAATGCTCCGGATCATCTGGATCAACTCTTAGCAGTCGCATATTCAATTCTTGACCAATCATTTCGCGCGATAAGACGGCATCACTCACATCAAGCATAAGTAACTCATCGAGTAATGCCGGCATTTCAATCAGGCGTTCCGTAACCCACGAGGAGCGGTTCAGAATATCCAGCATCCGCTCACGTGTCGCAGGGTTTTCGGAAAGCAAAGACAGATAAACGGTTCGCCGTATGCAAGTGCCAATAAACCGCAACATACGATCAGTCACCACGACAGGATAGAAACTTAACTCGGGGGCAAGTTGATTGACTAGCGTGATTAACCGGTTGCGTGCGATCGGCTCCAGTCGCTCACAGACAGGGTCGTCAGTAAAACTATCCAGTCGTTGCCTAACTTCGTCTCTGACTTCAATACAACTTTTTTGTATGGGCGGTTCCACATGCATAAAAGCCGCAAAAGCCTCATGTACCCGGTCCGTAACTACTCGTCGATGTCTCTCAAAGTGACTAGCTGTTTCAAAACCCAATATCGTCGCAAGCTGGCCACAGTCTGACGGTAACTCTTGGGTCTGTTGATCATTTTCTGCTTGTATGACATGTTCCACGTGGCGCAACCATAGGTAGTCGTCACGTAACTGTCGCCCATCTTCTTGACTCAATATTGTTTCATCAACCAGGGCCTGCAAGGCATTTAAAAATCCAGATACCTGAAGCTTGGGTATCTGACCACCCCTCAACAACTGCAGGGATTGAACGATAAACTCAATCTCCCGGATTCCGCCGCGACCAACTTTGAGATTCGTTTCACGACCATTGCGACGTACCTCTGATTCAATCTTAGATTTAAGGTCGCGGATCGACTCAAAGACACCGAAATCTAGGTATTTTCGATATATAAAAGGTTTCAAGGTCTGTAACAGCTCGGAACCCAAGCCAAGATCCCCGGCAACAGGTCTTGCCTTCAAAAGTGCAAAACGCTCCCATTCTCTGCCGTGGACCTCGTAATAGTCCCCACAGGCAATCAGAGGAATCGCCAACTGACCAGCTGAACCCCACGGCCGTAAACGTTGATCAACACGAGCCACGATACCGTCGGCCGTTTGCGTTTCCAGAGACTTGGTCACTTGCTGTGTTAAACGGGTGAAATACTCTCCGTGATCACGCACTCTAGGACCCGCGGTCTCACCATCCTCGGCAAAGACACAAAAGATATCGATGTCGGACGATAGGTTGAGTTCTCTGCCACCAAGCTTGCCCATCCCCAGAATCGAGAATGCCGGATTAGATGGCTCACCAAAGGCTTGGTCGAGTATTATACGATGGTGTTGTAACGTCGCATTCAAGGCAGATTGCGCTAGTTGAGTCGTGACCCTGACGGTATCCGCAAACGAGTCCGAACCAACAAGTAGCCGGTAAATCAACCCAGCCTGCATCCGATTCCTGAGTCGCCGGGCTTCACGATCAAACTCAGGAGTGTTAGATGTAACCAGATTTTGCCAACTCGCCTGAATCTCTGTCTCAAGGGGGGGCTTTGCTCCACTACCCAGCAACCAGGACCGCTCTGGATCAAACTTCTCAACCCAATGAGATAAAAACCGCGAGTAATCAGTCGGTTCCACGTATTGACTCCAAAGATAACTCGACCATCCAGCGCGCGAGACCCAAAGGTAATTCGCCCCGCGCAACTGGCTCACCAAACATTACTAAAGCCTCGGGTTCACCTAGCTCCTCGAGGGCAAGATATGCCTCGCCTGGGGCCGGGCCTGATAGTGGATCAAGTGCGCGACTCAGCCAATTCAACCAATCTCGTCTTTGACGCGGTTTCAGATCCTGCATTGGATGTGCGGACCGAATCAATCGATCTCCACGCTCGGCTTTGGAAATGATCGCCATGAAGGACGGTAGCGAGTCTGCTAACTGACAACCAAACTCGATCATTCGATTTACATCTCCAGAAATTAATTCCAGTTCGAGTTCTGAGATTGGTGATTCACGGTTGTCTACCCGAACTGATCCCCTATCCAAAGAGAGCATGAGATCGCAATCAGGCTGCGTAATACGCCAGTCAGTTCGCTCGAACACATTCTCAAAGACAGGGTCTAATGATCGATTTTTGATAACTGTTTTCACGGGATCAGGAAGAGGAAGCTCGTCTAAAGCACCATAGTCCAATACAGGCTCTGGAATCCTTATGTTCCGCTCCTCTCGCCGTGACAAACCGCTTTCAGCAGCTTGGCGCACTTTTACAGTCATCTCGTGGCGGTTACCAACCGACCGGGTTCGAATGGCAACACCGTGTTCATGTAGTACGCCTTGATAGTCATAATAGGCGTTTTTCAAGGTGTTGGCTTGGGCAAGTATGTCGTATCGCAGTAAGTCCTTGAGCACAAGAGGTATTCGATCAATACCACAATCACGTAACCCGAATTTTAGTTCGAGCTCAATCGTTTCTGGAGTTGATGTCGGATTCATCGCACAATTCCCCGCAACAAGAGGAGTTTAACTATTCAAACGCAACCCTTAGTATCGTGGCTCCGCGAAGCAGGACCTTACATCGAGCATTTTAGGGGTAAAACCTTTGTCGTTTTACTGTCCGATTGTGACCAAGCTCAATCCAGTGTAAGCAGATTGGTAGAGGATCTTGTGTTACTCAATGCCTTGGGCGTTCACCTTGTTCTCGTACAGAGTACACGCCACGCCATTGATTCGTATATCCATGAGCAAGGTATTGCAAACACCCATCATGGAAATCGACGCATCACCGATGAGACGTTACTTAAACGGATAGTAGAACTTGCATGCAGAAATGGATTGGTCTTTCGAGGGCTCTACATGCGAGCGCTGCATCGGAACCGAGGTCGCTCTTCTCTGACCTCAGGAAACTTCGTTTCGGCAAAACCAGTAGGCATACACGAGGGCATTGATCATAAATTGACAGGTTCTGTAAGGCGCATTGATGCCAGCGGTATCCGCAGACAATTAGCCGCAGGATCGGTCGTTTATCTGGACCACCTAGCTCATTCACCGGCCGGCGAGCTCTACAATCTAGCCAGCGAGGAAGTAGCTGCCGAGACTGCTGTTGCACTGCACGCCGATAAACTCGTGTTGATGGGCGAAACGCCATATTGCTTAGACCAAAAAGGAGGTCGCATTTCTGAATTGGCCCTGTCATTAATTAGTACCATAAAATCCAATCAAAATGATGAAATGAAACGCCGGTTGGATGCCACAGAAAGGGCTGTTCGCGGTGGTGTCGAGCGTTGCCATCTGCTCGGCACAGGCCTTGATGGCGCAATTTTGACCGAGCTGATGACCACCGAAGGGACTGGAACCTTGATTGCGTCGCAGCCTGCCGCATCTGTTCGTCAAGGACGAATTGATGATTTACCAGGACTAATCCACTTGCTCGCGCCAATGGAGGAAAATGGCACGCTGGTTCAAAGGTCTCGCGACAAACTCGAAGCCGAAATAAATCATTTTTATGTGATCGAACAAGATGGCCGTATTTTAGGCTCTGCTGCAATGTATCCCCTAGATGACCGGTGTGCTGAAATAGCCGCGCTGACCGCAGACCAAACCACAACGGACCAGAACATCGGTACCAAACTATTGAAACATGTCGAAGAGCAGGCACGGGCTAAATCGCTTCAAAGTCTCTTTGTATTGACGACACAAGCAAGCGACTGGTTTAAAGAACGTGGTTTTGTAATGTCTTCTATTGAAGAGCTGCCAGAAAATCGGCAGGCTCTGTATAACCTTCAGCGAAATTCGCTGATCCTTAAAAAAGAACTATAGGACCGGCTATGACCGACAAACGTCGCCCTTATTCGTCCGTAATCGTCGACGGACTGACACAAACACCCTCTCGCGCCATGCTTCGCGCTGTAGGTTTTGATGATGACGATTTCAAAAAACCACAAATCGGAATCGCCAGTACGTGGAGCATGGTCACTCCTTGCAACATGCATATCAACCAGTTAGCTGATCATGCTGAGAAAGGGGCAAACGCGTCTGGCGCCAAGGCTGTGGTATTTAATACCATCACCGTCAGTGACGGTATCAGTATGGGTACGCCAGGAATGCGCTACTCGTTAGTGAGCCGTGAGGTGATCTGCGACTCCATTGAAACTGTCGTCGCAGGCCAAGGCTTTGATGGAGTTATCACAATCGGCGGTTGCGATAAAAACATGCCTGCCTGCGTTATGGCTATGCTCCGACTGAATCGTCCATCAGTCTTCGTGTACGGCGGAACTATCAAGCCGGGCGCGGAACGTCGCGACATCGTCTCTGTTTTTGAAGCAGTTGGTCAACGTGCAGCAGGAACGATTGACGACAACCAGCTTATCGCGGTTGAGAAAACCGCAATCCCTGGGCCCGGTTCCTGCGGCGGGATGTACACTGCGAATACCATGGCCAGTGCCATTGAAGCGCTCGGGTTATCATTACCGAATTCATCCGCTCAAGAAGCTGTATCATCGGACAAAAAAGAGGACTGCGAGCGCGCTGGAGCAGCCGTCATGCGGATGATCGAGACGGATCTCAAACCATCAGATATCGTTAATAAAAAATCGTTTGAAAACGCGATCACGGTCGTTATCGCGCTTGGTGGCTCAACCAATGCGGTACTTCATCTGCTCGCAATGGCTCAATGCGCTGGAATAGAACTAACTCTCGATGATTTTACGACGATTGGAGAGCGAGTCCCGGTACTAGCAGACGTCAAACCATCAGGAAAATACCTAATGAGTGAGCTGATTGAAATTGGTGGAATCCAGCCGCTCATGAAGATGTTGCTCGATCACGGTCTTTTACATGGTGACGTGATGACCTGTACTGGAAAGACGATGGCAGAAAACTTAGCAGCTGTCTCACCGTATCCAGAGTCCCAAGACATTGTTCGTGCCTTTAAAAATCCGGTGAAGGAAGACAGCCACCTGCGCATTTTATACGGTAATCTTGCACCCGAGGGCGCTGTTGCTAAAATTTCAGGCAAAGAAGGATTGTCGTTCACGGGAGATGCTCGTTGCTTTAATTCGGAAGAAGAAGCGCTCTCAGCGATTTTAGATGGAAAAATCGGAAAGGGTTCCGTCATCGTAATTCGTTATGAGGGACCCAAGGGTGGGCCAGGCATGCGTGAAATGCTGTCACCGACCAGTGCCATCATGGGTGCAGGGCTCGGTAAAGAGGTTGCACTAATCACGGACGGCCGGTTCTCAGGAGGTTCTCATGGATTTGTGATTGGCCACGTCACGCCTGAGGCAGCTGCAGGGGGTGCCATTGGGCTCCTGCAAGATGGTGACGTCGTCACAATTGATGCAAAAACAAATACGTTAACTGTTGATCTCCCGGACGCTGAACTTGCTACCCGAAAAGCATCCTGGAAAATGGAAAAGACAAACCCGAAACGCGGCGTCCTGGCAAAATATGCGCGACTTGTATCATCAGCTAGCTTGGGTGCTGTTACAGACGGTGATTAAGTGGTCGTCTGACGCCGATCCCAGATCTCGTAACTGTGGGCTGGCGAGATCTCATCTGCGACATGATCATAGACAGAGGTTTGCTTGAACATTGTTTCATCTGGTGCCTCAAAAAATGCGTCCCCCTCGGGTGATAGATGCACCTGCGTCACATACATCCGATCTACCAACGCCATCGACTCTTGATAGAGAGTGGCACCTCCGATCAGCATCACCTCATCAACGCCATCTAGCTCGGCTTGGGCGCAAGCCAGTTTCAATCCGCTCCGAAGACTTGAAACAACTCGCACACCAAGTGCCGACCAATCATGATTGCGCGTTACAACCACATTGGTCCGACCGGGAAGCGGCCGACCGATAGATTCAAACGTCTTGCGGCCCATAACAACCGGCTTACCCATTGTCACTCGTTTAAAGTATTTGAGATCACAAGGAAGATGCCATGGAAGCTTATTATCGATCCCTATAACGCCGTTATCTGCCCGAGCAACGATTAAAGAAACCCGCATCAGATGGCCACAGGTGCTTTGATATGAGGATGGGGATCATATCCTTCGATTAAGATATCCGCTTCCGTATACTCAGTTATCTTGTCTGGCGTGCGCATCAATTTTAGTGTCGGTAGCGGTTTCGGATCCCGTGATAATTGTTCACGAGCCTGCTCCAAATGGTTTTGATACAGATGAACATCACCACCTGTCCAAATAAAGTCGCCCATCCCGAGTCCACACTGGTCAGCAACAAGATGTGTTAGCAATGCGTAACTCGCGATATTAAAAGGCACTCCTAAAAATACATCTGCTGAACGCTGATATAGCTGGCAAGACAATTTTCGATTGGCTACATAGAACTGAAAGAGTGTGTGACACGGAGCCAGTGCCATTAGACCAGCCCGCACGTTATCCTGAGGCGACTGAGTCTCATCAGGTAGTAGCGCTGGATTCCACGCTGAAACCAAGAGCCTTCTTGAATCGGGACGGACTTTGATGGAGTCAACGACCCCAGTCAATTGATCGATCATACGGCCATCAGGTGCTGACCACGAACGCCATTGGGCCCCGTACAAGGGCCCCAATGCGCCATCCTCTGTTGCCCACTCGTCCCAGATAGAAACGCCGTGGTCACGTAAATATTGAGTATTAGTGTCACCCTGAATAAACCATAAAAGTTCATGAATCACAGACTTCACGTGAACTTTTTTAGTAGTGACCAGAGGAAAGCCTTGAGTCAAATCAAAACGCATTTGATGCCCGAAGCGACTGAGGGTCCCGGTGCCCGTTCGATCGCCTTTATCTGTCCCGTGATCCAATAACAGTTGCAACAAATCAAGATATACGCGCATTCAGGGGCCCCTTACGTAACATCAATAACCAAACACCAATCGCAATCATCGGAATAGAGAGCAGCTGCCCCATAGTCATCCAACTTAACCAAATAAATCCGAGGTGGGCATCAGGCTCACGTACAAACTCAACTGCAAAACGGAACACCCCATAACCCAACAAAAAAAGGCCCGTCACTTGGCCTGATGGCCTTGATTTGGCCGAAAACATCCAGAGAATCACGAATAACACGACGCCCTCCAGAGCAAACTGATACAGCTGGCTCGGATGACGGGGAAGCGTATCGGCTCTCGCAAAGACCATCCCCCAAGACATATCAGTGGGGCGGCCCCACAGTTCTCCACCGATAAAGTTTCCAAGTCGTCCAAGTCCGAGACCCAAAGGAATCAGAGGTGCGAGCGCATCACCTAACGCAAGCGGTGCGACTTGGTGCCGACGAGCGAATATGCAAGTCAGAGCGATCACACCTATGAGCCCGCCGTGGAATGCCATGCCACCTTCCCAGATAAAGAATAAGGAAAGCGGTTCTTCAAGCAATCGTTCTGGCTGATAAAAAATCATGTATCCAACACGGCCACCCAAAATAACCCCAAGTGCTATCCAAGTTAAGAGATCCGACATCTGCTCGCGGTTGATGGGGAACAGCCCGCGGCCAATTCGGTAAATTGCGAGGGCGTAACCAACCAAAAAACCAAGAACGTACATGAGGCCGTACCAATGGATCTGAATAAATCCGAAATCAATTGCTACTGGGTCGATGACAAAGTGCGTCATGCGATCGCCCCCCAAAAGCGAGGAAAAAACCTACCCGCCACAGAACAAACAGAATTTCTTTCATGAGACTTCCATTTCAAGTGACTCACGTAAATTAGGCGGTACCAATAGGTTCAACTGCTTTCCCATAAATGCGTGACCAACTATCCGGAGCACATGCTCACCAGACTCACTCTTGAGCGCTTTAGCGGCAAGCTGTTTGCATTCGCGCAAATGAAAAGCGCCCAATGCCCTCTTGACAGAAACGAGTGCAGCGGAGGACATCGACAGCTCATTGAAACCCAACCCAACCAGTAACACTGCCGCCAGCGGATCACCCGCCATTTCACCGCATAACGCAACCGGAATATCTGCATTTACTCCAGCTTTTGAGGTGATTTCAAGCGCCCTCAGTACTGCCGGGTGGAACCCATCAAATATATCGGCGACGCGGGAATTTGTCCGATCAACAGCCAACAAGTACTGGGTTAGATCGTTAGATCCAACAGATAAAAAATCTGCTTCTGTTGCTAGCTCGGGCGCGAGGTAAACTGCGCTTGGTACTTCAATCATGACACCGACCTCAGGCGTGGTAACACGGGTCCCCTCTGCTCTAAGTTCTAGGACGACTCGCTCGATTAATGCCCTCGATGCTCGCAGTTCCTCTAAAGTTGTAATCATGGGTAATAAAATGCGCAGATTTCCTGAGCCCGAGTCGGCGCGCAACATCGCACGAATTTGAGTCAAGAAAATTTCTGGATGATCGAGCGTAACCCTTATCCCCCGCCATCCGAGGAATGGATTTTCTTCCTCAATCGAAAAATAAGGAAGGCTTTTGTCACCGCCAATATCAAGTGTTCGCATCACAACCGGCATCGGTGCGTATGTTTCAAGCTCCGCTCGGTACTCACTCTCTTGTTCATCTTCTGTGGGAAACCGGGAGCGGGCCAGAAAGATAAATTCTGTACGATATAGACCAACACCATCAATAAAGCTTCGCTGCCGATTTGATAAATCACCGAACGGCCCAGCATTCAGCATTAGGTGCACACGCGTACCGTCATAGGTAGTTGCAGCACCCGGCTCGACCTGCTCCAAATCCATTTCAAGGATCGCGACATCGTCAATCGCCTGCTGATACTCGGCAAGCACGTGCTCGGAAGGCTCTACAATAACCTCTCCACGCCATCCATCGATGATTAAATGTGCACCAGAAATATCGCTAAGTGGTAAATCTACTGCACCCATCACCGCCGGGATACCAAGGCCCCTAGCCAAGATAGCGACGTGGGAATTAGCTGAGCCTTTGATAGAAACAATTGCTTTAAGTGATTTAGTCGCAACCTCTCCTAGCATCACGGGGGTCACATCTTCCGCGATCAGAATCACATCATCTGGATATTCAAAGGCTTCAGATTGCTCATGAAGTAATTTAGCAAGTATCCGACGCCCTAAGTCCAACAAGTCGGTCGCCCTCTCTTTGAGGTAGGTATCATCCATCGCCTCAAAGCGAGCAACCAGATCAAGAACAACATATTTCAGTGCAGTCGGCGCGGTCTCTCCGGAGCGAATACGTTGACAGACTTCGCCACTTAATGTGTGATCCTCAAGCATCCTCAAGTAAGTATCAAAAAGCGCCGTTTCTTTTCTGGCCAAGTGCTCTGATAAGGAATCACTGATTTGTCTCAGCTCAGCCTTAACCTCACTGAGAGCCGCTTGAAACTCTCCAAGCTCAAGCTCCGGTTGATCTGTCTTGGCATCTTTAACCCGCCGCAGAATTGCCGGTGGCTGACGCACAAAAGCCGTCCCTGTGGCCACGCCTCCTATGCCAGCCACCCCCTTAAAATGTACGTCAGTTGGCTTTTCGCCGGTGGTTTGACTTAAATGCAGCCGCCCAGAAACTTTGGCATGCGCGATTAATGCGGATAACTGAGCAGCAACTGTTACGAGCAGTGCTTCTTCCTCATCACTGAATTTTCGTTGGGTTGTTTGTTGAACAACAAGAACGCCCAAAATTTCACGTTGGTGAACGATCGGCACACCCAAAAACGACTGAAAAATTTCTTCACCTGTTTCGCGCAAAAACCGAAATGCTGGATGATTCGGTGCATCGTCTAGATTCACTAACTCCCCCCGGCTACCCACGGTTCCGACAAGGCCGTCAGTCCTAGCCAGGCTGGCTGATCTAACAGAGTCTGGATTCAGCCCGTCAGTTGCCATTAATAGCCATCTGTCAGTTGACTCGTCCAGTAGGTACACCGAACACACCCCGGCCTGCATCGTATCTTTAATACGCGTCACTATGATGGTGAGTGCTTCATCTAAAGTTGCCGCGTCAGTGACCGCCTGAACCAAGCGCCTCAAAATGTCTAACATGCCATTGGTCCAACCCAACGCAGTGCCGGGGCAAGCTCAATCATCGCCTGTCGGTAAACATCTCGTTTGAACGGAATTACCTGACCGAGGGGATACCAATAGCTCACCCACTGGTAGGCGTCAAACTCGGGATGATCTGTCGCAGCAAGATTCGGCTGAATAAAGGAGTCGCTTAACGCGAGCAGATACCAGCGTTGTTTTTGACCAACACAAGTTTTTCGGCCGCGTGGTCGGATCAAAGATTTGGGGAGCCGATAACGCAGCCAACCGGCGGTTTGTGCTAGCTTTGTCACTTGGTTATGTGAAATACCAAGCTCCTCATGAAGTTCACGATAAAGCGTATCGTCAGCGGTCTCGCCAGATTTCATTCCTCCTTGTGGAAACTGCCAGGAATCTTGACCTCGTCGCCTAGCCCACAGAACGGAGCCCGTCGGATGCGCGAGAATGATCCCCACATTTAACCGAAAACCGTCCTGATCAATCATGACTTGAAACTCCCAAAAATCCCTCGCATTCTTTCAACTTTTAACAGATCGCTCAATCAAACGAGATAAATTCAATGGACCTTGCCATCTTCGACCTCGATCACACCCTACTTCCTATAGATAGCGACAAAGCTTGGAACCAGTTCCTGATTGATACCGGCGCAGTAGATAGGGAACATTATCGAGAAAATAACGAACGCTTCTACCAAAATTACCTAGATGCGAATCTGGACATTAGAGCGTATCAGCGGTTCGCCTGTGAAGTCTTGCAAAATTATCCCATCGAACAGGTAACCGAGTGGCGCGATCAATACGTCCGTGAGATCATTTGTCCAAAAATTCAGTCGAAGGCGCTTGAGTATATTCGAGCCTATAAGATCAGTGGCTTTCATACTCTTATTATCTCGGCGACTAACACGTTTATCATCGAGCCGATCGCCGGTTTGCATGGTGTCGACAGTTATCTCGGCTGCGAATTTGAAATTATCAACGGACAATACACCGGGGAGTTAGTTGGGGTTCCGACGTATAAAGAAGGAAAAGTTGATGCATTATCAAATTGGCTAGCCTCCAAAGGCGAAAAAGCGTCAACAATTCATTTTTACTCAGATTCCATCAATGACCGACCACTCCTGGAAAAAGCAAACGAGGCTTTTGTTGTTAATCCGGACCAGTCACTAGCAGAACTAGCGAATGATCAGGGCTGGCCAGTGATAAGCTTTGCGGACTAGTGGTACCCTTTGATGAAGCGGGTCGGTTACTTCACACATTTAGATTGCATGAATCACCACATGGGACACACGCATCCTGAAAGCCCAATGCGTTTGCAAGCAATCGATAAAGAACTTCGGTCGCAAGGATTAATGGTGGATCTGATTCAGTTTAAATCAGAACCTGCCGATATAGCGCAAATTAAACGTGCACATAATTTCGAATATATCCAAGAAATTCAGCAAATCGGAGAAAACGCAACAATTGGTGGTTTGATTGCCATTGATAACGATACATCGATAGGACCTGGGTCTCTTCGTGCTGCACTTTTAGCTACAGGGGCGGGATGCCAGGCAGTTGATCATTTAATTGCAGGTAATATTCAACGCGCGTTCTGTGCGACAAGACCTCCCGGACATCATGCTGAAAAGTCGCTGGCGATGGGGTTCTGTCTATTCAACAACGTAGCTGTAGCCGCATTACATGCCATTGAACACCATGGCCTCCAGCGGGTGGCCATCATCGATTTCGATGTTCACAACGGAAATGGAACTATTGACATCTTCGAAAATGACGAGCGCGTTATGGTATGTTCATCATTTCAGCACCCATACTATCCCAACCGTCATTTCGATACCCCAGGCGATCACTTGGTCCTGACCCCAATCAATGCCGGCTCAATAGGCCATGAATACCGCCAGAAAGTAGAGCGCGATTTCTTCTCAGCACTCGATAGATTTAGTCCAGAACTTTTGCTGATTTCAGCTGGCTTCGACGCTCACGCTGAGGATCCTCTAGGCGGTCTCAATCTTATTGAAGACGATTATCGTTGGCTCACGTCAATGATTATTGACATTGCGGACCGACATAGTCAATCACGTATCGTATCTATGCTTGAAGGTGGGTATCATCTCGGGGCACTTGGTCGCAGTGTATCTGCCCATATTGAGATGATGTTAAATGACTGACTTATCCGATTATCAACAAGTACTGACGCCTAATTATGGCGTGCCTCCGACTATTATCGTGAAAGGACAGGGCTGTAATTTATTTGGCCAAAATGGAGAATCATATTTAGATCTAGCCGGTGGCATCGCAGTCAGCGCTCTTGGTCACTGCCACCCAGAAGTTATCAAGACACTCACAGACCAAGCTAACAAGGTCTGGCATCTGTCTAATGTTCTGGCAAATGAACCCGCGATCCATCTAGCCAAGGCGCTGGTCCATGCCACCTTTGCAGACCGTGTATTTTTTTGTAATTCTGGAGCAGAGGCAAATGAAGCCGCCATCAAGGCAGCACGAAAGGCTGCGTTTAATATCTTTGGCCCAGATAAATCCGAAATCATCGCATTCAATGATGCCTTCCATGGCAGAACTATTGCTACCATCACTGCCGGTGGTCAACCAAAATATAGGACCGGTTTTGGCCCCATGCCCGCAGGTTTTAAACACCTACCATTTAATAATTGTAAAGCCATCGAGGCACAAATTTCTGAAAAAACATGCGCAGTCATGGTGGAGCCAGTGCAGGGAGAAGGAGGTGTTCGTCCGATTTGTTCTACATTCCTCGAGAAGATTAGGACCGCATGTAACCAAGTTGGCGCAGCTCTCATCGTTGATGAAGTGCAAACTGGGATGGGGCGAACTGGAAAATTATTTGCCTACCAACACAGCGGCGTTACTCCCGATATCCTAACTTCTGCTAAAAGTCTTGGTTGTGGCTTTCCAATCGGCGCGATGTTATGCAAAGAGTGGATCTCAGAACACCTCGTTCCAGGAACTCATGGAAGCACTTACGGAGGGAACCCTCTAGGGACCGCAGTCGCAGGAAAGGCGCTTGAAATCATTAACCAGCCTGAGCTTCTAAATAATGTTATTAGTCGGGGTAAGCAGTTGATGCAAGGACTCAATGAGCTCAATAAAAGACATAAGCTTTTTAAAACGATTAGAGGCCAAGGGCTACTGATCGGCGCGGTCTTGAAAGAAGACTACGCAGGTCGGTCGAGTGAACTGGTAACGCTTACTATGCAAGAGGGTCTGATGACGCTAGGCGCGGGTCCAGACGTCCACCGCTTCGCGCCACCGCTTATCATTTCTGAATCCGAGGTTAAGGACGCTCTGACAAGGCTCGACCGAGCATATAGCCACTTTAAAAAACAAACTTAACCGTGGCAAATAAGTTAAACTGTGCTTCATGATCAGGAATCAAGCTACATCAAATTTTCTACCTGCGATTCTGGCACTCATAGTATCCCAGGCCACGATGGCTTTTGACGTGGCGGGTCTTCGGATAAATGATTCTGTAGATGATTTCCAGAATCTGGTGGGTCCAGCTAAAGAATATTTAACTGTCACACATGATCCTGAAGGAAAAATTGTTCGGATTTTCTATCGACAGGAAGGTTTACCGAATGATCCACAGACGCAAACGAAATTAGTAAATCGGATTTGCGACAAATACGGTTATGTCACGTCCTGCTCTGTGGCAATTTCTGAGATAAATTCAAAGGAGAAAAACTTCCTGCGATTCTTTAATCTCTACCGAAATGACGACGAGACCTTGGAATTACGAGCACGTATTCGGCGTACAAAAATAATTAGCCTAACGCCGGACCTTACGGTAGAAATTGATTTAGTGGACTCGGCCTACGCCAAAACCTTACGTGACCAAAAGGCAAAGGCCTCCGACCTAATAGATTTCTAAGAGCAAATATTGTGAAATTAGGGCAATTTAGCGCCGAGCACCACTCACCCTACTTACGTGAATTTTTGATCAACTCATCCAGCAAATCAAATAGTTGGTTCTCTCCTCCCGCCTGCGCTATTCCCGTCACGTGACGACCATCCACTACGAAGGCGGGGACTCCTCGGATTCCATAACCTCTGGTGCGAGCGTCCGCAAGCCGCAAAGCGCTCTCTGTCGCAAAGCTGCCTAACTCTCGTTTGACGATGGCCGGATCAGCGCCAAATCTCTCGAAAAATGCCACG
The DNA here is from genome assembly GCA_913042205.1 of uncultured Gammaproteobacteria bacterium. Taxonomy (GTDB): domain Bacteria; phylum Pseudomonadota; class Gammaproteobacteria; order Pseudomonadales; family Litorivicinaceae; genus HIMB30. Next base: position 26,200 of record CAJWIY010000009.1, on the reverse strand, counting down.
ACGTCATCTACCCTTTGAAGCCGCTGGCCCTCGCGATGAATGGCATTAAAGAGGGGCTCGTGAATCGTTTCCAACAATCCAATATTTTTAGCTACCCAAAACATCCGGGCGTGCATTTCCCAAGATCGGCCGAAAACTACCGGAATCCGGACAAAGCTAACATCTGCGGGAAGCCTGTTAACCCAGACTTTCAGTGCTGGATCAAGAGAATCGCAATGCGGGCACCCGTACCAGAACAGTTCTACTACCTCAATTTTCTCTGGGTCTGATGTTACGACTGGTTTTGCCAAAGTCTGATAATGAACTCCTTCTTGGAACTCGTTTGCGAAACCAGACTGACTCAGAACCAGGCCTAAACCAATCAATAATATCGACAATGCACGTTTAAACACTATTTGAGGCCCTCAACATAACTGGAGACCGCCTCAATGTCGGCATCAGACATATTCTTCGCAACACCGTTCATCATGACGTTCATACGCAAACCATCACGAAATGATCTGAGCTGGGTCTCAGAATATCCTGCCCACTGGCCCTTCAGAGATGGGAAAACAGCTGAGGCCAAACCCGCTCCTGTTGGACCATGACACGCTGCACAGGCACTGATGCCCTTTTCTGAGTCGCCAAACCGATAAAGTTGCTCGCCTCGCTCTAGAAGATCAGGCTGAACCGCACCACTAGAAACAGATTGGGTTGCGTAGTAGACCGAAAGATCCGCAATATCTTCATCCGACAAGACCGCAGCAAGGCCCGCCATGATCGCATTCTCCCGCGACCCATCTCGATATGCTCTCAAGGTCGATGCCAAATAACTCGCGTGCTGTCCGGCCAATTTCGGGTAATCGGCAGCAGCACTGTTACCCTCTGATCCATGGCATGCGGAGCAGGTTGCGCTTTTTGACTTACCCTGATCTGCATCGCCAACATAGGCATTCTTAGTTGCCGATTCGGCTGCAGTAACTGCCGCCGAAGCTACAGTCAGTGCAATAGCAGTGAGTAATGACTTCATTCAATTCATCTCTCTCTAAGGAAGACCATTCGATGTGTGATGGCGTAGTATACATTGCACCTAAAATTTATACAGTGAAGGATTTAACAACCGTGCGCGATATTCAGCTTGACCCAAAACTTGCACAGGCAACGTTTTTGGTCAGTGCCCCCTCGCTTAATTACTGTCCGCCCGAATGCGGTCCAGAGGTTGGCTTTTGCGGTCGCTCAAACGCTGGTAAATCTAGCACTTTAAATACATTAACGGGTCAGAAAAACCTAGCTCGAGTATCCAAAACACCCGGCCGTACTCAACTTATCAATTTTTTTGAGGTTCCTGAAACCGGTGGCTTTCTCGTAGATTTACCTGGATACGGGTACGCCAAGGTTCCTGAAGCGATGAAGCAACAATGGCAAAATCATCTCGGAACATTTCTAGCTGAACGTCGAACTCTGTCCGGGCTCGTGCTCCTCATGGATATAAGACACCCTATGACAGCCCTTGATCGACAGATGCTCACATTCGCTGATCATCGTGAAATAGATACGCTACTTTTGCTGACGAAAACTGACAAGGTAAGCCGCAATCAGGCGGCAAAATCAAGACACTCGGTCCAGACAAAAAGACCTCAATCAGTAGTATTAAACTTCAGTAGCCTGAATAGAACCGGACTTGTGGAGGCCTCAAGCTGGGTCAGGCAACATCTTGAGGGAGATATTAAATAAAACCCCAGTAGCTCACACCGGGGTTTCAAGGTCCGACAGGGGTCTCGTCGGCTCAACGAAAGAGGGAAAATCGTTGCATTAATACTAGGACAAACCAGATCCAAAAAAGTTCACAAAACTAGAAAAATTAGTGCGCCTCAAACCAACTCTCACCAGTTCCTATTTGGACAACCAATGGGACCGATAATTTTGCCGCCGACTCCATTTCAGTCCGAACCAACTGACGTGCCTCTGCTAGATCTTGGTCAACCACCTCAAACACAAGCTCGTCATGTACCTGCAATATCAGATAACAGCCAATATCGGTCGATTTAAGTGCGTTTTGAACCCGCAACATCGCTCGTTTAATGATATCCGCAGCGGTACCCTGCATCGGAGCATTAATCGCCGCACGCTCAGCCGCCTGCCTCACGGGAACCTGCTTCGCTCTGATGTCAGGAAGAGTCAACCGCCGCCCAAACACCGTTTCGACATACCCTTTCTCATGAGCCATGCTACGCGTTGAATCCATGTATCGTCGTACGCCGGGATATTGCTCGAAATACCGATCAATATATGTCGACGCCTGAGCACGCTCAATACCTAATTGTCTCGCCAAACCAAAGGCACTCATGCCATAAATCAAACCAAAATTAATCGCTTTGGCTCGGCGACGCTGCTCGCTGGTAACAAACATCGGTTCCACGGCAAATACCTCAGAGGCTGTCGCGCGATGAATATCTTCGCCTTTTGCGAAGGCATCAACCAAACCCCGATCACCAGAAAGATGCGCCATGATACGAAGCTCAATCTGTGAGTAATCGGCAGCCACAATAGACCAACCCTTTGGCGCTACGAACGCTCTGCGAACCCGGCGGCCGTCCTCGGTACGAACAGGGATATTTTGTAAATTAGGATCAGATGATGATAACCGGCCCGTTGATGTCACCGCCTGATGAAAAGAAGTGTGTACACGCCCATCAGCTGGATCACACTCCTGAGGAAGCTTGTCAGTATATGTACCTTTCAGCTTTGATAAACTGCGGTGCTCCAGCAGCAGCCTCGGTAACGGATAGTCCAACGCAAGATCTTGTAGCACCTCCTCGTTTGTTGAGGGAGCGCCCTTCGGCGTTTTCTTAATTACTGGAAGCTTCAATTCACTAAATAAGACTTCCTGCAACTGCTTAGTACTGGCCAAGTTAAAGGGTCGGCCCGCCAAATTCTGTGCTTCCGACTCGAGCTCCTTAAGCCGAGAACCTAGAACCTCTGACTGCGCCTGAAGAATCTCAACATCCAGCAAAGCACCGCGGTTCTCCATGTCCCGAAGCACGAGCATAACTGGCAACTCTAAGTCCTGATAAATCGATCTCAAAGACAGTTCTCTCTCCAAGCGCTCGTAAAAAACCTGGTAGAGCCGGAGCGTAATGTCAGCATCCTCAGATGCATATTGAGAGGCTTGATCGAGAGCTACTTCAGCGAACCCAATTTGTTTCGCTCCCTTTCCGCATACATCTTCGTAAGAAATCGTATCAATTCCCAAAGTACGTCTCGCCACAGAGTCCATATCATGTCGACCGGACGCGGCGTCTAGGACATAACTCATCAACATCGTATCAGCGACTGCGCAGCTAGGCTCTAGGCCCACAGATTCAAGGACCGTCAGGTCATACTTTAGATTGTGCCCGACCATCGTCAGACCACAGTCTGCCAACAAAGAGGCAATCGAGTTAAGGACAACTTTGGCATCTAATTGATCACCCTCAACATGCGAAACAGGGATGTAACAGGCTCGTCCAGCCTCATAGGCGAGCGATATACCGACCAAGTCCGCGTTACGTGCAACCAGTGACGTGGTTTCTGTATCCAGTGCGAAGGTCGTCGAACTTCGACACTGCGAGACCCAGAATTCTAGCCGTTCTGGTGTATTCACTAGCTCATAAGAAATCTCGACTGAGCCAGATTTCACGACAGACTGTAAATTATCCGGTGGTGCGCTCGAGAGCTGTCTTAAAAATTGATTCAGTTCGAGGTCCGTATAAAACACAGTCAGCTTATCGTTATCGGGAGTGAAGCGAGCCAAATCATCTAAGCCCACGGGTAAATCACAATCAGTTTTAATGGTAACCAATGCCTTAGAGAGTGGTAAGACATGCATATGCTCTCGGAAAATGTCGCCAATTTTTCCTGAGATTATTCCTGCATTTGCAACCACATCATCGAGAGTTCCGTGCGTGTTAAGCCATTTGGCAGCCGTTTTCGGGCCGCACTTTGGTATGCCCGGGACGTTATCCACGCTATCGCCAGTTAACGCCAAAAAGTCGATAATGGAGTCAGGTGGCACACCAAATTTTTCCTTAACACCGATGGGCGTCATAGTGGTGTCATTCATTGTATTAACCAACGTCACCTTATCGGTGACGAGTTGCGCGAAATCTTTATCGCCTGTCGAAATTAGAACAGACTCACCGTTTGCTTCAGCTTGTTTCGCAAGTGTCCCAATAACATCATCAGCTTCCACACCTGGCACAACGAGCAATGGAAACCCGAGCGCTTGAATGATCGCATGCAACGGCTCGATTTGTGCTCGAAGCTCCTCAGGCATTTTTTCCCGGTTGGCTTTATATTTGGCGTACATTTCGTCGCGAAATGTTTTTCCGGGCGCGTCGAAAACAACGACCATACGATCGGCGCCCGTTGAGTCTGCCAGTTTGTTCAACATAGAAATAACACCACGTATCGCGCCAACCGGTCGCCCATCTTTGGTTGATAGCGGGGGCAAGGCATGAAACGCACGATAAAGATAAGATGACCCATCAACTAAAACCAATGGTGCAGGCATTCCCGGCTCCCGAAAGTGTTGCTTTTGTTTCTGTCCATGCATAATACCGCGCTTGGACGAGGTACGGCGATGGGTGTGTACACAGAATTAACTCTGCAAGAAATGCAAGAATTCACCAGACAATTCAATTTTGGTGACTTAAAAAGCTTTAAAGGGGTGGACGCTGGGGTCGAAAATACCACCTACTTTGTCTCCTTCAACCAAAAAGAATTTGTACTCCAAATATTTGAAGAGCAAGGATTTGATGAAATTCCATTTTTCATTGAACTTAATCGCCGGCTGTCAGACGACGGGGTTCCTGTGGCATCACCCATTGCGAATCAAGAGGGTGCACGTTTGTTCGCAATAAAAAATAAACCCGCCGCTCTGTTTTCCCGGATAAAGGGTTCGACGATCTCTCCCATTACCCCGGATGCCTGCCGTCAAATAGGCGAAGCACTCGGTAAAATGCATTACGCCACTCAAAATTATATTGACTTAAAGCGAGAGAACCACCGATGGCATAGATGGTGGGAGGGGAGCGTAAAACGCGTACTTGATTTCGTGCCACCAAAATATCGAGATATGTTGAGTGATCAGATTTACCGGTCCGGTTCATTTGCGTCTCACGCAGGAAAACTTCCTCAAGGGATTATTCACGGTGACTTGTTCTGTGACAACGCCCTATTTAATAGCGGTTCTTTAGCCGGGATTATTGACTTCTATAACGCCTGTAATGGGTCGCTATTGTTTGATCTGGCTATCACTATCAATGATTGGTGTTCCGATGAATCGAGCCGTCTCGACAAACTAAAAACCGAAGCGATGATGGCAGGATACACCCGATACCGTCCGCTCACAGATCAAGAAATGAGTCATTGGCCGCCTGCCGTTGAAACAGCTGCTTTGCGGTTTTGGATACTTCGCCTGGTTGCGCTAGCCCGCAAACGTAAGGGAGGTCCGCAGGCCCCGCCACATATAAAAGACCCTAATGATTTTCTCGAAATTCTAATCTCTCGTCGCCACGATCCCCAATGCAACCTCATTTCGAGATAGAGCCGATTAGACGACTTTGGCGGCTAGCGCTTCCACTGATTATCGCCAATATCTCAACCCCGATCCTCGGTCTAGCTGATGCGGCCATCTCAGGTCACCTAGATCACGCCTATTATCTTGCTGCTGTGACGGTCGGTGCTGAGCTGTTAGTGGTCTTCTTTGGTGCTTTTTCGTTCTTACGTATGGGGACGACGGGTATGGTCGCTCAGGCGGTTGGTGCAAAAGATCATAGCCTATCATTTAGCATTTTATCGCACGCGATTACTTTAGCCGCCATAATTGGAGTAGGACTGTTGGTGCTCGGCTCCCAAGCAACCGCCCCGCTTCTTGAGCTGGCGCAAGCCCCTGCGGAGATGCACCAACCACTAGAGGAATACCTCGAAACCAGACTATGGGGCGCACCCGCCAACCTTTCTCTACTTGTACTCACCGGATGGTTCGTCGGAAAAGGTCATACCCAGATTGCGCTTTATCTTGCGATAACTATTAACCTCCTAAACATTTGCCTGAACTATACCTTAGCCATTGGGTATCAGATGAATAGCTTCGGTATCGCGCTCGGAACGGTCATCTCAGAATACGTGGGCTTGATCGTTGCCTTTACAATACTCGCACTTGGCTTAAGAAATATGAGGCGACCACTCAAACAAACGTGGCAACCGACGCTCGTTGTCAAACTTATCAAAGTAAACCTACCGCTGATGATTCGAACAATCGCACTCCACGGCGTGTTCGTAAGCTTATCTGTGTTCGCTGCGCGGCTAGGAACCGTCGAGGCAGCCTCGGTTGGGCTTATTTTGGTTCTTCTCGCGACAGCAGCTTATGCCCTTGATGGATTCGCATACGCCGCGGAAATAGAAGCAGGACAATCCCTCGGGGAGCGTCACTTTAATCGCTTTATAGATAGCCTTAAGGGGGGTGCGATCTTATCTGGATTCTCAGCCGTGATAATCGTATCGATATTTACAATTTTCCAATTACAAATTTTTTCGATGCTAACTGATTTTGACGCGGTTATTGGCCAAGCCACCGATTTGATGGTCTGGTTTGCCGGGATTGTACTAGTCTTATGCTGGTCCTATTGGCTTGACGGCGTATTTATTGGCATGACCAAGACGCTCGACATGTGTCTCACGATGTGTTTCTCCACGGGCTTTGGCTGGGTAGGGGGTATATGGGCGTTTGGATCAACCAGTCTCGATAGTTTGATGGGTGCCTTTTTGATGTTCTCTGCGCTCAGAACTTTATCGCTAGCATTGAGGCTCCCCGCTGTTGTTCATGAGGTTAGGACCCATTCGGATCAGAATCATCTAAAATCCTAACCGACCTCACGTCTTCATCAAAAACTGGATCGGCATAATTTACGCGAGTCACTAGCTCGGACGTGTCGCGGACCTCCAACGCTATGACCTCTTGGTACCCGCATGATATACATTCGCGTCGCATCAATTTTTCACTATCATCGTCCCAAGCCCTCGTTTTGTCATGACCACCGCAATGCTGGCAAACAGCGCCGGCGATAAATCGTTTAATTACCATCATTGACCCCCATCCCTATTCAGAAAATAGTGAGGGATTTTCTACACAACACAAGGACCATTATGACTGTTCGCTCTTATGACAACCAAGAACCAGTTATTCACGAATCTGTCTGGCTTGACCCTTCCGCCTTCGTTGCAGGAAAAGTGACCCTCGGCAAAGATGTTTCGGTGTGGCCAATGGCAGTTATTCGTGGTGATGTGAATACCATTAGCGTCGGTTCGAAAACAAATATTCAAGACGGCGCAGTTTTGCATTGTACCCATGACGGGCCCTACACAAAGGGGGGAAAAGCACTCATTATTGGAGATCGTGTAACAATTGGTCACCGAGCGTGCCTACATGGCTGTACCGTGGGTAACGACGTGCTTGTGGGTATTGGTGCCATCGTACTTGATGGCGCAATCGTTGAAAATTTAGTAATGATCGGCGCCGGGAGTCTAGTACCGCCGGGCAAAACTCTTAAATCAGGACATTTATATGTTGGATCGCCAGTGAAGATGGTTAGACCACTCAACGATGTTGAAAAAGAATTTTTAAAATATTCAGCAATCCATTACATCAAGCTAGCTAACAAGCATCGCGAAGTAACCGGTTAACTCGATACTCGCTCCACATCTTTTGCTTTTTCAACCACTTGTGAGGCTAACTCTTTTTTATATACAGCGAAGCGATCACGCAAGGACTCATCCGCGGTTGCAACGATTTGAGCTGCCAGTAGTCCCGCGTTATAGGCTCCGTTGATTGCTACTGTTGCTACTGGGACCCCTTTTGGCATCTGTACAATCGATAACAAACTGTCTTCACCATTCAAGTGCGTCGTCAGGATAGGCACACCAATGACTGGCAATTCGGTAAATGCTGCAACCATACCCGGAAGATGAGCCGCCCCACCAGCGCCAGCAACAATGACCTCTAGCCCACGCTCTCGTGCTGACTTTGAATAATCCATTAATCGCTCAGGCGTTCGGTGCGCCGAAACTACCGTCGCCTCAACACTCACCCCAAGACTCTTCAGAGCCTCCACAGCACCCCCCATCACAGACCAATCAGAATCTGATCCCATAATAACGCCAACCTTTACTGTCATTGCGGCGTATCTCCTCGAACAATTAAAACATCGCGTATCGACGCCAAGCGCCGAATCAATTCATCGTGGTCGTCTCCAATCAAAGTGAAGTGTCCCATCTTTCTGCCAGGACGACATGTATCTTTCCCATATAAATGAATATGTGAGTTCGCTATCTTTACAAATTCATCTAGCCCCTCTATCACTGGGCATCCAACATAACCCGCCTCACCAATCAGGTTTGCGGTCAGTGCACACCCCTGCAAGTCCGTTTGTCCAAGCGGTAAATCTAGACACGCGCGCAACTGGTTTTCAAACTGGCTTGTCACACAAGCCTCTATCGTATGATGACCGGAATTATGTGCTCTCGGTGCAACTTCATTTACTAATAAGTCACCAGAATTGGTGAGGAACAATTCGACACCAAACAATCCCGGTGTTGCAAAAGATTCAACCGTCTTTTTTGCAAGTTCTTGCGCCGCTTCCGACACATTCGCACTCACACGAGCCGGTGCGATCAAATAATCAAGTAAATTAAGCTTGGGATCTACAACCATCTCAACCGGATCGTATACCGCCATCTCGCCACATGCACGACGAGCGACCATAACTGCTAACTCAGTTCCGTTAGAGATGAATGCCTCAAGAAAGCTCGGGGTTTCTAACCGATTTTCCCAATCCTCTCTGGACCTAATAATATGAACTCCACGTCCATCATAACCACCAGTATGGGCCTTTTGGACGCAGGGCAACCCGAAAGCCTTAACATCTGAGAAGCTTGATTTCTCAGTAAGGTCGATAAAATCAGCTGTGGGGATTCCAGAAACTCGATAATGACACTTTTGGTCAAACTTGTTTTGAATAAGCCGAATAACCGCGGGTGCCGGAACGATTTCAATACTCTGATCAGCTAGAGCCATCAAAATATCAGCTCCGACATTTTCTATATCAAATGTCACGACATCAGATCGTTCACATAGGAGTTGCAACACAGCAGGATCATCGGGCTCGCCCTCGATTTGATCAAAGGCCACCTGTCCAGCAGGTGAGTTATTTAAAGAATCAAGGATCAACATCTGCACGCCATGATTGTTGCAAGCTGGCGCGAGCATTCTTGCAAGCTGTCCACCACCTACAACTCCTAAACGGGCAAGGGGAAGCTTCTTTGCCATAACCGTCATCAGAAAAATCTAACCATATGCAAAGCTAAATGTGAGCATTTGGGACCCGCCCAAAATCGATAAATTGTTCAAAGGGATCTGGTAAAAAACCGGTCCACAGTTCAAATTGCCGCGCAGCTTGAGCCAGCAGCATCCCAAGACCATCCGCTCGCTGATCCGTCAGCGAACGGCACATTTTCAAGAAAGGAGTATCATCAACACTATAAATCAAGTCATAACAAGCACCGTCAGCATTCACGATACGATCTGTCAACTCCACACCTGCGCTTCCTGAGAGCCCTGCCGAAATACCATTAATCACAAGATCAAATGGTGCCCCCTGTAAATCAAGTTCAGTCAGACCAATACCCCGAACCCCGCGGTCGAATCGGTCAACGAGTCGTCTGGCTTTGTCTACCGAGCGATTCGCAATCACCACTTCTTCGGGTTCTCTCGCAACCAACGGACCCAGGCAACCCGCCACAGCACCACCTGCTCCGAGGAGCAGAATACGCTTACCAGCTGGTGACCAACCTAACCGATCGAGATCGTCAATCAAGCCTAACCCATCGGTGTTATGGCCATATAAACCTTCATCAGAAGCCATTAAAGTGTTGCAGGCACCCGCAAGCAACGCCTCATCGGACAGCTCATTCGCGATCTGAAATGCGCTCCACTTGTGCGGAACCGTAATGCTGAGCCCATGTCCGCCATCTAGAAAAAATTGACGCACCTTGGATTCAAACTCATTCTCATTGACGTGAACTTTTTCATAAGCAACGCCAAGCCCGAATTGATCTCCAAAACGCCGATGAATATCTGGAGATTTTGAGTGTGCTATTGGGTCACCGAATACGGCGAACTTGTGCATCACAACCAGTCTCTCGGCCGTAAATACTCAGATAATCTCGCTTCATCCGTATTACGCAGAGGGACATAACCATATTCCCACCGAGCCAACGGAGGCATCGACATTAAGATCGACTCGGCCCGACCACCGCTTTGTAATCCAAACAAAGTACCGCGATCATAAACGAGATTAAACTCAACATATCGCCCGCGCCGGTATAGTTGGAACTCCCGTTCTCTGACGCTGTAGGTAGTGCCCTTACGACGACGAACAATTGGTATATACGCAGGTAAAAAGGCATTTCCGACCGATTGCATAAATGCAAAGCTCTGTTCGAAACCAAGTTCATTAAAATCATCAAAAAATAACCCGCCGATACCACGGGTTTCGTCGCGATGTGGGAGATAAAAATATGAATCACAAGCTGCTTTGTACTGCTGATAGTATTCAGTACCAAAAGGTTCCACGGCTTCTTTAGCAACACGGTGAAAATGCACGCAATCTTCGTCAACTGGATAAAATGGTGTTAGATCGAACCCCCCACCAAACCACCAAATAGGATCCTTGGTATCATTTTCAGCGAGGAAAAATCTCACATTAGCGTGTGCCGTCGGTACATGAGGATTTTCAGGATGAATAACTAGACTAACGCCCATCGCTTGCCAAGAGCGGCCGACAAGCTCCGGACGCAACGCAGTCGCCGATGGTGGAAGCTCAGCTCCTTTGACATGACTAAATCCGACTCCAGCTTTTTCAAAAAGTGCTCCACCAGATAAAGTACGCGAGCGGCCACCACCACCCTCTTGTCGTTCCCATTGATCCTGCTGAAATTGAACGTGTCCATCCTCAGCCTCAACCGCATTGCAAATTTTGTCCTGTAACTGCAGAAGATATATTTCAACTGACTGAAAATCGATCATCTCAATCCCTGATGACAGTTCCTGTTTGCATATCCCGGATAGTACTCGGTTTCCTATAACCCTGCGTACGGCCTTTGGCAACATGATCAACCAAATCTCCAAGTTGATTCATGACTTGCCAACGACTCATGCAGGCCGCAAGACCCGACCGATTAGCAGATGTAGAAACCAATGGGCCCGTGATCTGAATCAGCTGCACAAGATATGGCATTTTTACCCTGCGTACAGCAACAGAGTCACGTCCTCCGGTGAGTATTCTGGGGCAATCATTATTCACGGGAATAATCCAAGTCGATGGACGGCCTGCCTCGTATTTCGCCAAGTCTAGAATCGGGCGAGTAAACCATGACTTGAGGTGAGTAAAATCAATAACCAACGTAATTAGCCCTTTCTCTAGATTCCGCTTCTTTACATTTAATACACGCTGAATCGCACAAGAATTATCAAATTGGCAGCTTAGCCCCCAAACTCCCTCGGTTGGCAGTGCCACAACCCCGCCTGAGGCAACTATTCGGGATGTCGTTATCAAATCATTTTGGAAAATCATGAATCAACCAATATCAATGAATACGCATCATAAACACCAAATACTTTCTAGTCTTTAACTATAAAAAATAAGGGGTTTAATTTCGACGATTCTGCTTCCTGTTCAGGCACTGCATGACTGCCGTAAAAAGAGATGTTTTATCAATTACTGCCACGAGCCTGAAAACAGTAAGTTGTATAACGAACCTGTGCAGACGCTCCTTTCTACCAACGGCATTACCGCTGAAGCAGCCTACCAATACGAAACTCTTACTAAAGACGCAGACGAGTTACTGCAAAATATCAAACAGTGTGAGGTGTCGAGGGCGAGGACTTCGGGTACAATTTCAAAATATTAAGCAATCAAAAGAATTTGAAAAGACATGGCTTTACGTACAATTCTTGAGTTTCCAGATTCGCGGCTTCGAACCGTCGCCAAGGCTGTAGAAAAGGTTGATGATTCAATTCGTGTTCTGATAGACGATATGTTCGAAACCATGTACAACGCACAAGGTATCGGACTTGCCGCAACACAGGTCGACGTTCATCTTCGCTTAGTCGTGATCGATCTCCAAGACGACGAAAACCAACCGTTGGTTATGATCAACCCAGAATTTGAAACCTTGACCCAAGAAATAGATGAGATGCAAGAAGGCTGCCTTTCGGTCCCGGGAGTCTACGAGGTTGTAAAGCGCCCTAACCGCGTTCGACTAAAAGCACTTAACCGAGACGGAGAAACCTATGAAATGGAAGCCGAGGGACTTCTGGCTGTTTGCATTCAACACGAGTGTGACCATCTCAACGGAAAATTATTTGTTGACCACCTGTCAGGCCTAAAACGTTCACGAATTAAGTCTAAGCTAACAAAACAAAAGCGCGTCGAGGCAATATCTTAAATGCTACGAGTCCTCTTTGCGGGCACTCCCAAATTCGCCGTACCCACACTAGATGCGCTGCTCCATGACTCTAATATTTGTGTTGAGTATGTGCTAACGCAACCTGATCGTCGAAGCGGGAGAGGACAGCGTCTTTCTGAGAGCGCAGTAAAAAAATATGCCCTCCAAGCCGGAATCCCTGTGAAACAACCGAAGACACTCAAAGACCCAAATGAGATCCAGTGGATCAAAGAAAAAAATTTTGACGCGATGGTTGTCGTCGCCTACGGACAAATTTTGACAACCGAAGTTCTAGAAAGCCCGAGACTTGGCTGCCTGAATGTCCATGCGTCACTTTTACCTCGATGGCGAGGCGCTGCACCATTACAACGATGTATCGAAGCAGGTGACTCAGTGACCGGCGTTACTATCATACTTATGGATGAAGGGCTTGACACGGGCCCAATGCTCGCCAAGGTTTCAACCGCAATCACAGATCGAACAACTGCCACCGAATTACATGATCAGCTCGCAAAACTAGGCGCTCCGCTGTTAGTTGGAACTCTTAAGCAACTCGCTGACTCTGATCACCAGCTCGTTCAACAGCCAGCGGAAGGTGTAACTTACGCGCAAAAAATCTCGACTCAACACGCTTGTATTCAATGGGGCCAAAAGCGATCCAGCGTGATGCGACAGATCCATGCCTTCAATCCTATCCCAGGTGCATTTACCTTCGCCGGGTCATCACGAATCAAAATTTTTTCTGTACAAAGGGCACGAGGGTCAGCACCTGCCGCAGGCTTGCTGTGGAAGGAAAATCAAAAAATCCTCATCAGCACAAACACGGGAAACCTGGAAGTGCTTGAATGTCAGTTACCAGGAGGTAACCGTTTAGTATCAGAACAAATATCATCACACCAATCGGCACCATGGCTCGAGCCAATAAAATTGACGGAGCAGCCCGCGTGAGAAAGTCTGTAAGGGCTCATGCTGCGGAGGTGATCGATGCGCTCCAGAACCAACAATCAAACCTTGACGTCCTAATTCGAAAACACACAAAAATCCTCACAGAAAACGACAAAAAGTTTCTACGATCTATATGTTACGGTATCTGTCGTGAGTGGTTTCACCTTGAAGAAATAGAGTCGCAGCTACTTGATAAACCCCTCAAAGCGAGAGATCAGATACTTAGTTCAATTATTCGATGTGGGATTTACGAACTCGGTTGGATGGGCAGCAAGGAACATGCCGTCGTCTCTGAGTATGTCGACGTCACCGTCACCGAAGAGCGCCCCTGGGCTCGTGGCCTAGTGAACGCTGTGCTTCGGCAGTTTATCCGGAAAAAATCCGAATTAAAAATGGAGCGACACTCCGCTCAAACATTATGGAACCATCCACAATGGTTGATCGACACCATAAAAAAAAATTGGCCGAAGCATTGGGAACAAGTGTTAGTGGAAAATAATGTTCATCCGCCAATGACTCTGCGTGTCAATCGCCGTAGACAAAGCCGAGACGACTATCTTGCTCGAATCAAGGCACTTGGCATAGAAGCGGAGCAAGGCTCTGCAACTGACTCGGTGCGTTTGTCACAACCAATAACAGTGCAGTCTCTTGAAGGCTTTGCTGAGGGCGTGGTAAGCGTGCAAGATGAGTCCAGTCAGTGGGCATCCATAATTTTAAATCCCCAAGCTGACGAAAGGATCCTCGATGCCTGTGCAGCGCCAGGCGGAAAAACCTGTCATTTGCTTGAGATGGCTAACAGCCACATCACAGCGCTCGACATCAGCGAAAAGCGCTTATCCCGCATAAGAGAAAATCTGGTGAGGCTCGGATTACGGGCAGAACTTATAGCAGCCGATGCGTCACATATAGAGAGTTGGTGGGACCACCAACATTTCGATGCGATTATGCTCGATTTGCCATGTTCGGCAACTGGCGTTATTCGGAGAAATCCCGATGTACGGCTGATGCGCTCTGAAAACTCTTTAAAATCATTAATTGGTATGCAAACTATGATCCTAGATGCAACTTGGGAAACTCTGGCTGTCGGCGGCAGGCTTTTAGTCACCACATGTTCGATTTTGCCACAAGAAAACCAGCATCAAATTAAGAAGTTTCTAGATCGCCACAAAGATGCTCAACTTATGGCGATTACCAACGCTCCCGGAATCAACACGGAATTTGGAATACAGCATTTACCAACTCACTCTGGTGGTGATGGTTTCTTCTACTCGCTTCTGGTTAAATCAGAACCCAATTATGACGAGGTATCTGCTTGAAAATCATTATTCTGGGCGCAGGCCAGGTTGGTGCGACCCTTGCGGAAAATTTAGCTTCAGAAGCCAATGACATTACCATAGTGGATACCGATCGATTTAGATTGCGTGCTTTGCAAGATCGTCTCGATATTCGCACAATTCATGGTAACGGATCATACCCAGAAATCCTGAGACAAGCTGGCGGTATAGACGCAGATATGTTGATAGCTGTCACCAACTCAGACGAAATCAACATGGTGGCATGTCAAATTAGCCACGCACTATTTAGAACACCAACAAAAATCGCGCGCGTCCGCTCACCAGCCTACGACGGCGAAAAGGATAACAAGACAAATCTTTTATTTGGTGGAAAAACGGCGTTTAACATAGATCAAATCATACGACCAGAACAGCTGGTTACAGAAGCGATTTTCAGGCTAATTCAGCAGCCGGGAGCACTTCAGGTAATGGATTTCGCTGGTGGTTTAGTGCAACTAGTCGCTGTTAAAGCCTATACAGACGGAGCGCTCGTAGGCAGGGAATTAAAGGATCTCCGAAAAGACTTGCCTAAAGTTGACACCCGAGTTGCTGCCATTTTTCGAAAAGATAGACCAATTATTCCACGAGGCGATACGGTAATCGAAACAGACGACGAAGTTTTCTTTCTAGCGGCCCGTAAAGATATCCGAGCAGTGGTTTCTGAACTACAAAAACTCGAAAGACCCTACCGCAGAATTCTGATAGCTGGAGGCGGAAATATCGGTGCCAGGCTGGCAACATCAATCGAAAACCAATATCGGGTGAAATTAATTGAACGTAGTCAGATTCGATGCAAAGAACTTTCCGAAATGCTCAATAAAACAGTCGTTCTGCAGGGTGATGCCTCCGATCAAGATCTGCTACTGGAAGAACGCGTTGACGATGTAGATGTATTTTGTGCAGTAACTAATAGCGATGAAGCAAATATTATGTCATCGATGCTTGCGAAGCGGTTGGGTGTGCGAAAAGTAATGACTTTGATCAATAACGCTGCTTATGTGGACCTAGTTCAAGGTGGTTCGATCGATATTGCTGTTAGTCCAGAACAGGCGACCATTGGCTCTCTTCTACAGTTAGTGCGCCGAGGATCAATCCAAGCTGCGCACTCACTTCGTCGTGGTGCTGCGGAAGCTATCGAAGCAATTGCGCATGGTGATACTCGCTCGAGCCGGGTCGTTAATCGATGCATTGGTGATATCGATTTACCAGCAGGAGCAACGATTGGTGCGATAGTGCGAGATGACGAGGTCCTAATTGCTCACGACCGCCTTGCAATAGAGCATCAGGATCACGTCATTATGTTTCTAACAGACAAACGTAAAATAGCCGATATCGAACGGTTATTTTCAGTCGCGCCTACATTCCTATAATGAGTCAGTTCGGCCCGACTCTTCGAATTCTTGGGTTGCTGCTAATGCTTTTCAGTTTGACGATGCTGCCCCCAATTGGAGTCAGTTTAGTCTTCAAAGATGGACAGATTGCGCTGTTTGGTGCAGCTGCAATGCTGGTGTTCGGCGCAGGATTTGTAAGCTGGGTTCCTACAAGGCGCCAGAAGCGTGAACTCAGAATCCGCGATGGGTTTATCATCACAGTGCTTTTCTGGCTTGTGCTCGGCAGCGCAGGAAGCGTTCCTCTAGCATTATCAAGCCAGTTAAATATTAGTGTTACTGACGCATTGTTCGAATCGATAAGTGGCTTAACAACAACTGGCGCAACAGTTATCTCCGGCTTAGACAATCTTCCCAAATCCATACTTTTCTACAGGCAACAACTTCAATGGCTTGGTGGTATGGGCATAGTCGTTCTCGCAGTCGCGATACTTCCTATGCTGGGCATAGGAGGCATGCAATTATACAGGGCCGAAACCCCTGGCCCTGTGAAAGATGCCAAACTGTCACCGCGTATTGCCGAGACTGCAAAAGCGCTGTGGTTGATTTACCTGTCCCTGACTCTGGCATGCGCATTTGCTTATTGGATCTCTGGCATGGAAGTGTTCGATGCCATCTGTCACGCATTTTCAACCATTGCGATTGGTGGATTTTCTACCTACGACGCCTCGATAGGCCATTTCAACAGCGTCACGATTGAGACAGTAGCAATAATATTTATGATTATTTCTGGAATGAATTTCTCGCTACATTTTATCGCCTGGCACAACAAGAGTTTTAAACACTATGGAGCCGACCCGGAATGGAAAGTCTATTTATTATTTCTAGCCGGGCTTTCGCTTTTAGTCTCACTGGTACTCGTGGAACGTGGAATATATCAAGTTAGCGAGGCCTTCCGTAAAGGAATTTTTGAAGCTGTATCTATAGCAACAACTACTGGGTTCTCAACGTCTGACTATGGAATTTGGCCAAATTTTATACCGTTCTTAATGCTCATGAGTGCCTTCATCGGTGCGTGTGCAGGCTCTACGGGCGGTGGAATAAAGATTATTCGGATGCTGTTGTTGTACAAACAGGGTGCTCGTGAAATTAAGAGACTAATTCATCCGAACGCGGTTATCCCTATCAAGATCGGGCGCAAGCCTGTTGGCTCAAGAGTTATAGAGGCAGTATGGGGGTTTTTAGCTGCATATATTCTGACCTTCGCTATTTTAATGCTCCTCTGCATGGCCTTGGGTGAAGACCCCATCACAGCGTATTCGGCCGTAGGCGCCTGCCTTAACAACTTAGGGCCAGGCCTTGGTAATGTGGCGTCTAACTACGCCGGCCTCTCAGACGGCACAAAGTATATTTTGAGCTTCGCAATGCTGCTCGGTAGACTTGAGCTATTTACTCTATTGGTAGTTCTATCGCCATCATTTTGGCAGCGCTAAGGATACCTCAGAGAACCATCGGGAGCATTACGGAACCGACGATACTCCCACTGATACTGGTTTGGAAATTGTCTTACCAATGTCTCAATTTCCGCATTCATTACTGACAACCATTGCTCTTGATCTTCGAGCAGAGGTTTTTTCAAATGTCTCAATATAATTTCATAATGATGCTCGACGCGCACGGCTGCACCGATAAATACTTCAGCGCCCGTAGCTAGCGCCAGCCGATAGGGTAAAACGGGTGTCAACACTTGGTGACCGAAAAAAGGGACGTAGACTCCCTCACCCTCTTTGGGTGCTTGATCAGGTAAGACGATGGCTGTTTCAGCATTATTCAATCTTTTCCATATTTGTCTCACACCGATCGTGGTAGCAGGAACAAGAATATTTCCGCCGCGCTCGCGTGCCTTTCGCACCATTTCGGAAATATGATAGATGCGTAATGGACGAAACATCGCCGTGTATGATCGATACTGCGTCAGCCAAACACCAAACAGTTCCCAATTTCCAATATGGGGCAAAAGAATCAATGTTGGCTTTTTTGCAGAAGCGTTTTGGAAAGTATCCAGTCCGCTCACAACTTTAACGAGTTGATATGAATTTTGAGTGGGCCTCACCCAGGTACTTATGAGGCTAAAAAACTTCTGGCCAAGATCCGTCAACGACGCACGGACAATCTCCAATCTTTGGCGTTCAGAAAGCTCTGGATAAGCAAGCTCAATATTTAATTTTGTAATCTGAGCAGAATGATTTGGTACGACCAGAAGATAAAAGGCGACAATCTTTGACAAAAATCGCTGCACAAAAAATGGAATTATGCCAAGAAACCAAACAAACCACTTAATCAACTGCACAAATTTCCAACCTGTTAGCTATACTGTCCCCCGTTAACCTAGCCGACGGAACTACTATGCCACCTAATGGCACACCAGATATTTCAACTTTTCAAGGACTCATCCTCGCCCTTCAACAATACTGGGCGGCCAAAGGTTGCGTCATTTTACAGCCCTATGACATGGAAATGGGGGCCGGAACCTTCCATCCAGCGACTTTTCTTCGAGCAATTGGTCCTGAACGCTGGAACGCGGCTTATGTGCAACCATCAAGACGACCGACAGATGGGAGATACGGCGAAAATCCAAATAGAGGGCAACACTACTACCAATTTCAAGTGGTAATGAAGCCACACCCAAGAAATCTTGTCGAATTCTATTTTGGTTCTTTGGAGTATCTGGGGATTAACTCGCAAACTCATGATTTGAGATTGGTTGAAGACAACTGGGAATCACCAACCTTGGGCGCTTGGGGTCTGGGATGGGAGGTATGGCTTAATGGTATGGAAGTCACACAATTCACCTACTTTCAGCAAGTTGGCGGTCTCGAATGCTTTCCTATTACCGGGGAGCTTACTTATGGCCTCGAGCGTATCGCAATGTATTTGCAGAATGTTGAGTCCATGTATGATTTAGTTTGGACTAAAAATGATGTCGGACTGGTGACCTACGGAGATGTTTTCTTGCAAAATGAACAAGAAATGAGTGCATACAATTTCGAACACGCAAACACGGACTGGCTATTCACCGCTTTCGACGAAGCAGAAAAATCTTGTGAGAAGCTGTTGGATTCGGAGTTGTCATTGCCTGCGTATGAGCAGGTTTTGACAGCCAGTCACACATTTAATCTCCTCGATGCCCGCCATGCAATCAGTGTGACAGAGCGCCAACGTTTTATCCTGAAAGTGCGTAATCTTGCCCGGCGAGTCGCAGAAAGCTATTTTTCCTCCCGGAAAAGAGCTGGTTTTCCCCTAGCAGATGAAACATTTCGTGCGCAGTATTTAGATGAGGCAACCGGATGACGTCGTCTTCGTTCGTTTTTGAGCTTGGATGTGAAGAGCTACCCTCTTCAGCACTTCCGTCAATTAACAGTCAGCTACATAGTCTCTTCAAAGAAAAATTGATGTCTGCGTCACTGGGTTTCTCAGATATTTCGGTGATTGCCTCGCCGCGCAGAGTTGGAGCGATGATCTCGGGGGTGGCTACACGATCTGATAAAAAGGTGTTCGAGCGTCGCGGGCCAGCATACTCAGCAGCATATATCAACGGGGCGCCAACAAAAGCACTGAAAGGGTTTTGTAAAGGCCTCGGAATCGAGCCCGAGCACACGTCGTCAATAAAGACAGAAAAAGGGCATTGGGTCGTCTATAAGGGTGTCAAGCACGGACAAAAAGCATCCGTTGTCCTCGCTCAAGTATGCTCTGATGTTATCCAATCATTAACTCTTTCGAAGCAAATGCGGTGGGGCAGTAGCCGAGATGAATTCGCGCGGCCAGCGCGCTGGATTTTGGCGATGCTAGACGAACAAATTGTACCGATTACTATTTTTGGATTGAACAGCGGTAACACAACATTCGGCCATCGATTCATGGCTCCAGCCGAGATGGTGATCGATCACGCATCAAATTACGAAAAAATTTTAAATCAGGCTTTCGTGATAGGAAACTTCAACGCGAGGACAGAAAAAACGTGGGAAGTAATCCAAAAAACGGCTGAAACCCATGGTGTTTGGGTTGATCAGGATGACGCCTTACTTACTGAAATCACGTGTCTTGTAGAATGGCCGGTTGGGTTATGTGGAAAATTTGAAGAAAAATTCCTCTCGACCCCTGATATGGCACTGATTGCTGCTATGAAAGGGCACCAAAAATACTTCCCCACTCGAGCCCAAACTGGCGAGTTGACAAATCGATTTATAATCGTTTCGAATATTGAGAGCAAAGATGAGAGTCAAGTTATTGCCGGGAATCAACGCGTTATTCGTGCGAGACTTTCGGATGCAAAATTCTTCTACGATACCGACCGTAAACACACCCTTAGATCTAGAAGGGATCGGCTTGATAAAATTACATTTCATCCAAAATTGGGTTCTCTCGGCGCGAAAACCGATCGCTTAAAAAAGCTTTCGGGGGAAATTGCAAGATCTATCGGAGTCGACGTAAAAATTATGCATCAAGCAGCGGAGCTCTCACGATGCGACTTGGTATCGGAGATGGTACTTGAATTTGACGAGCTACAAGGACGGATAGGGACCCTATACGCCACGTTAGAGCAAGAAGATCCTGATGTGGCAAAAGCGATTCAGGGACTCTATCAACCGGCAGGGGCATCTGACAGTATTCCTGATGACCTATTTGGATCAATATTAGCGCTAGCAGACCGGCTGGATACCCTCGCAGGACTTTTCGCGATTAACCAACCGCCCACAGGCAGCAAGGACCCCTTTGCGCTCCGAAGAGCCGCAATAGGAGTATTGAGGCTCAACGAACGGACGGAGTTGAGCCTAGACCTTGAACCGTGGTTATCCGAAGCTTTTAACGCACAGCCTATAAAGGGAGAACCTGACGCTCTCGCGGCCTTAGTGCAATTTATTAGTGATCGTGAGCGTGTAAGATTATTAGAACTTGACTATCGTCACGATATCGTAGTAGCGGTACAAGCAACAAACAAGCTTAACACGGCCGCTACAGAAGCCCGCGTGAAAGCGCTAACGGAAAAAGTTCATAGCGAAGATTTTGGAGTTTTAATATCAGCAAATAAACGGGTCGCAAATTTATTGAAACACGATGACTCAGATTCCTGCAGCGTTAACGCTTCCTTATTTGAACACTCAAGCGAAAAAGCCTTGTTTCAGACAGCAGCCCGAATCAATGAGGATGTGAAGAGCGCGGTTTCACGTGAAACATATACCGAAGCATTAGAATATTTGCTAAGCATGAAAACAGAAACGGACGCATTTTTTGATCATGTGATGGTGAACAGCGAAAACACTGAAATCAAAAAAAACCGTCTTGGGATTTGCCGACTTGTGAAAGACGCTTACGAGCAGTTGGCTGATTTTAGCTTTATACAGCATTGATATGCCGACAATTATTTTGGACCGCGATGGTGTAATTAACGTCGATTCTGAAGACTATATAAAATCGCCAGATGAGTGGCGACCTATCGATGGCTCGCTAATTGCCATAGCAAAGCTGAAAACGGCCGGATATCAAATCGCAGTTGCCACAAACCAGAGTGGTTTAGGTAGAGGGTTATTTTCGCAGGCCTCGCTTTATGCAATACACCGAAAAATGATTCTAGAATCTAAGGAAATGGGAGGTGAATTCGACATGATAGCTTTCTGTCCGCACCACCCAGATGTTAATTGCGAATGCCGGAAACCAAAAACAGGGCTCCTCCAAGCCATAAATGCAAAACTGCCCCTAAACGCCGACACCGACTGGCTAGTGGGTGATACAGGCAAAGATTTAGAAGCAGGCCAACGAATGGGGATCCGTGCAGCATTAGTAGAAACCGGCAAAGGGAAACAGGAAATCACCAAAGGCATTGTTTCACGTGAAACAACTCCTATCTTTAGAAACTTGGCTCACTTCACTAGCTGGCTTTTAAACATCTAAATTTAAAACGTTCAAAGCGTTAGTTTCTATAAACTCTCTTCGCGGTTCGACCTCGTCACCCATCAGAGTCACAAATATTTGATCCGCCGCGATCATATCCTCGACCGTGACTTTCAATAATCGCCGCGTTGAACCATCCATCGTTGTTTCCCATAGCTGCTCCGGGTTCATCTCTCCAAGACCCTTGTAGCGCTGTATTTGCGTGCCTCTGCGCGCCTCGGACATCAACCAATCATAAGCCTGCTCAAAATTAACCACATCAGAACGCCGCTCTCCTCGGAAAACTTGCGCGCCTTCATCAATTAAACCCACTAATAATTTCGCGGCGTTCGCTATTTGGTCAAAATCACCACCATCGAAGAACTGGTGACCAAAAACGAACCGATCTGTAAGCCCATGTTGAATACGCTCAGCAACAACCCGGAACTCTGACCTTTCTGGGTCCGGCTCAATAGCCACCCTGAAAAACATCCCTTCCTTAGGATCGCTGGGCAACTGTGCCGCCAAATCACTCGCAAATACCTCCATACGTTCACGTTTTGCTAAATCAGATATCGATAAAGGGGCTATAAACAACATTCCGTGAAGAGCTTCGTAGGGAAAAATGCGGTACAACTTGTCTGCTACCGCCCGACCAGCCCGATAAGTCTCGAAGAGCCGCTCTAAGACCTCCCCTGAAACCAATTCTCCGGACGACAAATGAACTATTGAGCCATCAAGGGCCGTGTTGGTTAAAAATGCGTCCAAAGCCGGCTCATCTTTCAAATACTGTTCCTGCTTACTCTTCTTTATTTTGTAAAGCGGAGGTTGGGCAATGTAGACATGGCCGCGCTCAACGACCTCCTTAAGATGCCTGTAAAAGAACGTCAATAACAGCGTCCGAATGTGTGCCCCGTCAACGTCCGCATCCGTCATAATGATTATCTTATGGTAACGAAGACCGTCGATATCAAATTCAGGGCCTATTGAACAACCTAGAGCAGTTACCAAAGTACCAACCTCTTGCGAACTTAAGAGTTTATCAAACCGAGCCTTCTCGACATTCAGGATTTTGCCTTTCAGGGGAAGAATTGCTTGCGTTTTGCGATCACGACCCTGTTTCGCTGAGCCTCCAGCAGAATCACCCTCAACAAGGAAAAGCTCGGAAAGCGCGGGATCTTTCTCTTGACAATCAGCTAACTTCCCAGGTAATCCAGCGATGTCAAGCGCTCCCTTTCGGCGCGTCAACTCTCGAGCCTTTCTCGCAGCCTCACGTGCCCTCGCCGCGTCAATCATTTTAGCAACGATTTGTTTGGCTTCTGACGGTCTTTCCGCCAGAAAAGTCTGAAACGCTTCGCGCATTTCCTGTTGAACTGCTGTTTTTACCTCTTGTGATACTAATTTATCTTTGGTTTGTGACGAAAATTTGGGGTCCGGAACTTTAACCGAGATAATAGCGGTCAGGCCTTCTCTTGCATCGTCACCAGAGGTCGCAACTTTTGCTTTCTTTAAAAGTTGTTCTCCTTCGATATATTGATTTAACAAACGGGTTAAAGATGTCCGAAAACCCTCTAAATGTGTGCCGCCATCTCTCTGTGGAATATTATTTGTATAACAAAAAATATTCTCTTGGTATGTGTCATGCCACTGCAACGCTATCTCAACGCCGATTCCGTCCACTCGCTCAGACGAAGCAAAATGAAATACCTCACAAATTGGGCTCTTGTTTTTTCCCAAATAACCAACAAACGCAGACAGGCCACCCTCATACTCAAAAATTTCAGAATGGGCTGTACTCTCCTCACTCAGCTTGATACGCACACCTGAATTAAGGAAAGACAGCTCTCGAAGTCGCCTTGCAAGCACATCATAACTAAAATCTGTGATCGCAAAAGTGTCTGCGGACGGCTTGAACCGTAAAGTGGTCCCAGTCTCCGATGTCTTGCCAACTGGCGACAAAGGCCCTTGTGGATCACCGTGTCTATATTCCTGCTCCCACACCGAGCCGTCGCGCCTAACTGTCAACACGAGTCTTTCACTAAGTGCATTCACAACCGAAACACCGACACCGTGAAGCCCACCCGAGACTTTATACGAGTTCTCATCGAACTTGCCACCAGCATGTAGGACAGTCAATATGATTTCAGCTGCACTTTTTCCTTCTTCGTGCGCATCTACCGGAATCCCGCGGCCATTATCGTGGACCGTGATAGACCCATCGGTATGAATTAAGACATCGATCTGGTCGCAGTGGCCCGCTAAAGCTTCATCAATAGAGTTGTCAACAACCTCAAAAACCATGTGGTGCAACCCCGTCCCGTCATCGGTATTTCCGATATACATTCCAGGACGCTTCTTTACTGCCTCGAGCCCCTTAAGTACTTTTATTGAGCTACTATCATAACTTCCTGGCTGCTGATCTTGTTCCATTCTTTTTCCTTAATGCGAAACGATTCTGCCATGTTTCACGTGAAACACTCTCGCATGCTCCAGCTGATCTGCGTTTACCCCGATGCGATCAACTGTTATCCCTGTTGCCAAAACCTGCGCCCCACTCTCAACAACTACCTTCCAGACGCGTGACAAAGAATCCCCATCTAACTCCGCCCCGGGATCATCCAAACATAACACTGGATCAAGCCCGCGCCGCCCCGCAGCCGACAGTTGCGCTAAAATCAATGCGAGATTACAAATCTTGCGCTGTCCTCGACTAAGCGTATCACTAGCCCTTCCACCCTCCCGCAAGATCTCTAAATCAGCGCGTTGCGGCCCAACTAATGCAGATCTCGCCTTAATCTCTCGAATACGATTGGCGGCCAAAGCTTCCGATAACCCTTTTTCACCCCAACCGGTTCGAAAAGCAATCTCAAGTTCAACTCCTAAGCCAAGCTCTGACAAAAAAGACTGAAACGAGGGCTTTAGATCATTTACGAACATTTCCCTCCACTCATTTACAGCCTCTCCATATTGCGCGACTTGCTGCTCCCACGGAAAGAGGTCGCGCTCGGACAGTATACCACCCCTGAGCACTGCATTGCGCTGTAATACTGCCCTCCGCAACCCGCTAAAAAGCTGACCATTTCCATCCGACCAATGAAAAGCGCCCCAATCAACAAATCTACGACGGTCGCTTGGACTTCCAGACACCATGTCTGAAATATGCGGGGTAATTTGCAATACAGGTAAAATTTTGCTTAGTGCTCCTTGACCTCTAGCCGCAACGCCATCAACACGCAACTTACGTTCTTCATTACGACCAACTTGCACAGCAAGCCGATGATCGGTTCCACCCCTTTTAACTTTGCCGAAAACGGTCAGACTTTCCTGATCGAAAGCGATCACTGACCTGACTCGAGATGAGACGAAACTTCGCCCAAAAGACAAAATAGACACCGCCTCAAGGACCGAAGTTTTGCCAGCACCATTATCACCAACCCACATATTGACAGAGGGCCCGAGTGACATAGATGTCTCCTCGAGCCCCCTTACATGACTAATTTGAAGAGAAGTAATCACTTAAAGTCGCATTGGCATCACAACATATCTTCCGGAGTCATCCCCGACACCCACAAGCAAAGCGCTCCGATTTGAATCTCCAAATCTCAACTCAACCAGCTCAGTCCCGATAGTCGCTAAAACGTCAAGTAAATAACTAACATTAAAACCTATCTCAAAACCGTCCTCTCCAACAAACTCCACTTCCAGAGTCTCTTGGGCTTCCTCTTGCTCTGCGTTATTTGCAAACACTTCGATCTGGCCCTGTGAAAGGCGCAAACGAACACCTCTATACTGTTCGCTCGAGAGGATTGCGGCCCTCAGCAGGCATTCACGCAAACGTTTGCGGTCCGCGCGAACCACGTGGTCGCCCCCCTGAGGAACCACACGCTCATAGTCTGGAAAGCGCCCGTCAATCAAAACACTGGTAAAAATGAATGTCGGCCCTAACGCCCTAAAATGGCTCGTTGAAAAAGCCAACTCAACCGTCTCATCTGCACTATTTAGAAGTCTCGCCAATTCAAGCACCGCCTTGCGAGGCACAATCAGCGAACTTGGGTCTGTCGACATTCCCTCTAGAGACGTTTGATAAAGACTAAGTCTATGTCCATCAGTGGCAACTGTTCGAAACTCACCACCACCGAT